>CAMVAN010000046.1 GCA_947165475.1 uncultured Caryophanales bacterium
TTATAAGAGTTTTAACTTGCGTTAAAACTCTCATAACTTTCTAAACATTATAACATAAAAGAACGAATTCTTATCCGTTCTATATATCTTAATCTTCCAATCAATTAAAAATCTTGATTTAATAAAAAGAGTTGGATTACTCCAACTTTACTAACGAAATATCTTAATAGTGAGATTACTAAATATCTCATTGTCTCTTATCATGATAATAAGTAGTTATTTTACTTTTTTTAAATCAAATGAATCCCTTTTTATATCTATATCATATATAGTTTTGTTGCCTTCAGTATCTTCTAAAACTATTTTAGTTTTACCTGCTTTTTTAAATTCAGCATCCACTCTATAATCTTCTAAATTATCATCGTATACTATTTTAACACTTCCAAATTTATCATTATCCAAATAAACTTTAAAACTATCATCAAAAACAATTGTTTCTTCATCGCTTACCAAAACTATTGTATTATATATAGTTCTATTAAGTAGTGTAAATCCACTCATAAATACAATAATTAAAATACTAACAATAAGTGCTATCATTTTTGGTTTTTTGTCATTAAAAATAAATATTGGATAAAGAATCATTGTAATTGCACAGAATAGAGTACTTAATAAATGATGTGGAAAATCAAATAACACTTCGCCTAAATACAAACGATAATGATTTCCTAGAAAAAATAACATAGGTATTAAAATAAGTGCGCTCCACCATTTATCTTTCTTCATGTAATATCCTATAAATCCCATAGGTACACAAGCAATAGTCCACCCAAACCAATATCTATAAAATTTAAATAGTCCCCATCCTTGCCAGCTAAATGGTACTTGCAACAAATATATTAAAGGTTGACTTATTAAAAAAAACACAAAACATTTTAATGCCGAATCTTTTGCTGATTTACTATTCATAATAATAAGTATTCCTAATAATATCCATACTTCAAAAGAAACTGTAATATCTGCAAAAGATGTATGGTCTGTTATTGGAAGTATAGCCATAATTGCTGTATATATACCTGCAAATATTGAAAACACAACCACTTTTTTCCAAGTTAAATTAATTCCACCAAATAATTTTTTCACTTCATCACCCTCATTTCTATATCATTATAACACACTTTTACACTTTTTATCAGTAGTTAAATATATCGTAAGATTACTAAAAAAGGAACTGATTCCTCAATTCCTAATATCTTAATCTTCCAATGCTTTTACTAATTATTATATTTTTATATAAAATAATATTATCTGCAAGCAACACAATAGCAAATGCCACTATTAGATTCATCAATTCTATTATTTAAATTACTATTAATTGAGTATCCATATAATTCTCCATCTTTATCATAACTATCTATTCCTTCCCAATAATATTCAAATGGGTTAGAGCCATTAAACTTAGGAGAATACTAACTTATGAAAGTATTTTCAAAAAAAAATCTATAAAACTTATAATAATTTGGATCATTAAAATATATATCATATTCTTCATCTTCATCTTTGTAATAAAATTTTAATGGAGGATATGAAGCTATAGCGTATGGTTCAAGAACAAATCTACTATCTATATTATTATTAGCGTACGAAAACAAATCATTCCAAGTCATTCCACTATTAATTGGCACATAGACTGGATTATTATCTTCATCTAATATACAAAAGCTACTCTTTAAATAATTTATTTGAACATTAGATGCTATATTAATATTGCATTTGCATAATGCATAAACACTAATTGGAATTATAAATGCTATTCCTATTATTAATATCATAAATTTAGTATACTTTTTTTCTTTAATACTATATATAAAGTTCCACTTATTAATTGTTTCTTTATTGATATTATCCACCATGCATCACCTCTAGGTGTATAACAGCAAATATACATCACATTGTCAATAGAAAAAGACTAGATTATTCTAGTCTCTATTTTATTATTTAGATTTCTTAGCAGCTTTTGCTTCTTGTTTTTCTTTTATTGCAGCTTGTATGGATATATGCCTAAGGGGAGTTATGACTAAAGAGTATAAGTTATATATAAATGCGGGATAAATCCCTATAAATAAAGACTTTAAATAGTAATAGTTCTTATTTTTATATTTTAGATTAAATGTACAACTAAACTATTTAGAACAAGAAAAAAATTGAATAACTAGATACTACAATTACAGGGGGGGTTATAGAAAATAAACATCGTAATATCTTAATATTACAATCATTTCATAATATAATTTTTCTTCCTTTTGAATATAATATATGTAATAGAACTTATAATTAACATAAATATTATTATAATAGAAATTCCCATACCTGTTTTAGGATTTTCAAATATATTTGATTCATTATTTGAATTTTTTATTTTACTAGCGTTATATCTACTTACAAAAGATGCTTCTTTGGTACACATTGGTCTTATATAGTATCCAGCCATTGATTCTTTATGCTGCATCAAATTTTCTTGCATTGTGTTAAAATCATAGCCTTTTCCTTTAACTGTATTGTACCACATGTCTGGTCCTTCTCTATCTATATTAGAACCATAAAAGGTATAATCATCCCCAATTACTATTTTTTCTAGACATGGAAGATTATAAAATTCAGCACTAGATGACCAATTGCCTAAATTTGAAATGTTTAAATACTTTAAGTTTGGCATAAATGAAATCATCTCAGACATTTGAAAACGAGTTAAGTTTTGATTCAAATTCCATGCTGTTAAATCAATATATTCAACATCTAACATATATAATGATTTAAACATAGTTGTTACATTTCTTACATCCATTGTTGATATATCTAATTCTTTTAATTTTTTACAGTCATTAAAGAAAGAATCTAATGATGTGATTTCTGATGTATCTAATTTAGATATATCAGCTTTTTCTAAATTGTATAAATAATTAAACCAATTTTCAATTTCTTTTGGTCTTATTGCATCTTTAAAAACGATTTCTTTTATATCATCATTGTAAGACCATACACCACTAAAATCAGTTTTTTCTTCGAAACCAGTATAATATATTTTATTGTTGATTTCTTGCTGGTTAGTATATTTATTAGGTTCATCTCTAAAAAATGTTAAAACACCTGTATTTTTATCTAAAACGGCATATGCTTGCCCTTGTAATTCTTCTTCAGTTGCATGAAAGACTTTTCTTTTATAAGTTGTACCATATCTTTCTGGAGAATCATCTCCATCATCTTTATAGTAAGCTATTATTGGATCAAATAATCCATTTGTTATATTTGGTCTTAATGAAAAATATATGATATTTGGATCATAATCAAATGGAATAGTCTCATTATCTTCCATTATTATTTTATATAGTTTATATTCTCCAATGTCTGATGATTTTACATCAAAGCAAGAGAATTTAATATTACCATTATCATCATTAGTTGTTTCTGATAAAACATTATTCTCTAAATCTAATATTTTATAATTGAATTTAAATTTACTGAGGTCTTTTTCTCCTATATTTTCTTTATTGTTGATTATCTGAGTAACATTTATATCTATCGTTTTTTCATCTGAAGTATTTATTTGCTCACACGTTTTTTCTTCTGCCATTACTACATTAGGTATTAATATCATAAGTAATAATACTGATAATATTATTTTCTTCATACTTTACACTTCCTATTCTTTATTATTCTTTTACTTTTATTATATATGTATTTATATATGAAAATCAACTTATTCTATATAAAATATGCTTTTTAAAGTGTAAAGTAAATGAACGGAATATTTCTATTTTCCGAACAAAAAAGACTAGATTTCTCTAGCCTTATTTAGTTTAATTACTTATTGTTTTTTGCTTTGATTGCAGCTTGTGCAGCAGTTTACCTCGGCAGTCATTTTCTATTTAACTAAAATGACTTAATTTGGTTTTCATTTTACTTGTCCCGGTTTAACTTCATTATCATTTATAAATGATGCCGCTGAAAAAGCTTTATCAAGTTGTATTAATATGCTCTCATCATAAAAACGTTTAGAATAAATACTTTGAAATAATTGTTTTGTCTGATCATCATATAATACTTTTATACCTTCTAAGAAGTCAGCATTTTTAGAATTTAAGCTATTGGAAATATTTCCATTATATACTTTAATTAATAATAATAAATTTAAATATAAAGTTAATATTTCATTTTTATCATTGGGAGGAAGAATATTAATCTTTTCTCTACTATTAACTATTTCATGAAGTCTATCAAAAACAACGCCAATATTCATTTGAGATATTAAATTATATTTTTCTCCCAAAAAGCCAACAAAATTTTCTTCACATTGAACATTTTGCTTTGTTCCGTTTAAATAGTCTAAAACTCCATCTATAATTGGTATTTTTGTTACAATTACTCCGCTTTTTAATGTAACTTCATTGTTACTATTAATTATTTCACTATCTCCATATGACCTTAATAAATGGAATATTTCATGCGATAAACTTATATTGTCTTCATCACAAATAAGTTCACCAGTTTTATTTACTCTTACTACAATTGTTCTACTAATACTATTTGATTTAATATTTGGTATAGGCAAATATATACCTTTTTGCTTATACATATAAGTCATAGCTAACTCTTCAACACTACTCATCTCATATCCTATTTCATCATATAGTTTATTTTTAAGAGTTATTACGAATTCTTCAATACTTCCTACTAATACAATTTTAGTATTTATTAATGCATTTAAAAAGTTTTCTTGTTCATCGATAGAAGTGTTAGTTGAATATTTATCAAATAAATCTACTAAAAAATTAGTAAGGCTTAAACTATATCCATTACTTTTACAATACTCTAAAAGTTTATTCATATTTACACACCCTATTTGATTATAACACAAAAAAGACTAAAATTATTATAATTCTAGTCTTCTAAATATAAATATCCATAAATATAGGTTCTTTTAATCTATATTTTGTATTATTACCTATTATTCGTTTTACACCATCTTTTGTGATAATTAAGCACACTAAGAATATGTTTTCATCCTGTTTTATTTGCCTGCTTTTTCGCGTGTAGATGCTTGTATTATAAGCAAGTTCGTGGCGATAATGACTAAAATGACTTATTTCCTATAATTTGTGAAATTTATTTATTATCTATTTTTTTATTATCTTCTATATATTTATAGTTTAAATTATTATTGGATGTTATTATAGACGCTCCTAAATTTTTTTCTAAATCATCTCTAGCAGACTTAGCAGCGTGTCCTCCTAATTTAGCAATTTTCTTATTTGCTTCTAATCCTTTAGGTCTATGTTTTTTAGATAATTCTTCAGTAGCTGTCTCTCCTAAATCAGTTAACATTACTTCAAGTCTAGACATATTATCTCTTAAATTATCTTTTCTAATTTCCTTATACGACTTATACTCACTTGCTGTCATGCCATACTTTAGTAAGCTTTTTACAATCCATAACAGCTTTAAATCTAGCTTCAATCCATTCTAATGTATAACCTTTTTTTAAATAAATATCTATCATTTGGTTAATTCCTTTGGATGAATCAAACACTTCATCAATCTTTTCAACACCTAAATTAGCAAGCCAAACTTTAAAAGGTTCAGCTTTAGGTGAAGGGATAGATTCTCAATAAGTCTAAAAATATCATTTGTTTTCATCGTATCTCGTAGTCTTATTTTTCCATCAGGTGCTAACATTTTCAACTGACTACAATTTGTAGTCACTTCACTACCTTCTTTTTTTAGTCTTGATTTTAATGACGACCAATACTTTCTTGCATCTTTAGGTTCTGCTAATGCATTAACTACATCTACAACACTAAAATATTATTCTTCTTGTTCTTTATTCCAAATACTTCTTATTTCTTTTCCTTCAAAAAGATTTGAAATTGTTTTTAATTTATCTTGATTCATTAGTATCATTCTTCTTTTTTATTATTTCTAATTTATAATTCATTGCCTCTAATAATTTAGCAAATGTTCCTAATGATATGGAATGTAAATTTTTTTCCATTCTAGCTATTGTTGATCTAGCTATGCCTACTCTTCGTGCTAATTCAGATTGACTAATATTTGATTCATTTCTTAGTTTTATATATTCACATATTAAATCAAATTCTTCATTAATTATAATTTTTTTTCTACACTCTTCATAATTATTACCTCATATATATTGTAGCACATTTGCAACAGATTAATCAATAAAAATTCTTCTTTGCTTTAAAGGTGGCTTGTTTCTCCCTCAACTCCCTAAGTCGAAATTGCATACCTCCGAGATGTTACGTGGTCATAACTCATAGTTTCCGTATCGTCTCGTGGGCGAATCGTAATACCGCCGTAATGTTGCGTGGTCTTTAGTTTTATAGCCACCATCAAGTTACGTGGGCAATACTTTTAACTATATTTATCATCTCTCAATATTTGTATTATACTATCTTCGTAATATCTTAATCTTCCGAATATTTATTTTTCTATAATCGATTTAAATAACTCATTATCAATATTGCCTAGATTATAACTATTATTATCTATAATAATAAAATAATGTCCTGGAGTATATTTGATTTTTGCAATACTTTTATTATTATCATCAAATAATTCCATGTCATACTGAACTGATGGCAAAGTTGTAGGCCCGGTTTATCTTATTGTATCATAAAGTAATTTTGCCATTGCATCCATAAACTAATCACCTATATTGACACTACACAAAAATGATATACTTCAGGAGATATTTTTTTCAATCCTTCTTCATTTTCTATAGTTAATACTATTATTATATTATCTGGTAATGTATAGCCAATAAATTCTCTATCCTTAATCAAAGAAACATATTTATTTTGTTCATCAATAGGTAGTGAATCAAAATTAATAATAACAAAATAACCAATTCCACTTTTTCTTGAAATAATATCTACCTTTTCTTTAAATATTGGATTTCCATTTTAGCACCAAATAACCATGAATCACTTATTCTTGAATCCATAAAAACTGAATTTTCAAGCTTATTTAAATCACTATTTTTTATAACAACACAAGTAGCTTTACTCCCTCTTTGTAAATCAATCAATTCTTTATTCATCTTCTCTTACCTGCACTTTTTTTACTAATCATCAACATTTCTTGAAGTTCTGTTATTTTTATAATCTTTCTCTCATCAGTAGCAGAATAAGACAAGGTTGCAGTTGTTTTAATATATTTTGAAAAATGTTTATCAATAAATTGTTTTATATCAGTTCAATTGAAGTCACCTTTGTAATCTCGTGTTTTTTTTAATTGAATACCAGAAAAAATTATTTTTTTTGAAAGTGCAATATTTGCTCTCTCATCTACTAACCATTTTATAGGTTCAACTGCTACCCAATAAGGTTCCCCAGAAACTATTATTCTTCCATCAGAAAGTTTATAATCTTAACCATTGTGATCACCAACAATACGAATATACTTTTTTCCTTTATATTCGAATTCTTCGTGTTTTCTAGGTTCAAAACTCCTATCATAATCATCATAATCTACAGAATCTGTAGTATAAGTTTTTCCAATTTTTCTTATACCAAATCCGCTTTTATAATTTTCTTCTAACTCCATCTGATTCTAATTCTTTTTTTAATTCTTCTGGAAGTTCTACTCTTCTAGCAAGGATTACTAAATCTGCTCTTTGTTTAGCAAAGCATCTGGCCATTTGCATTCCTAAACCAGATGATGCTCCTGTTATTACTGCTACTTGATTTTTTAAATTAAACATATACCCTCCTAATCATGACTCTAGCATGTTATATCTACTGTACCATATATTTTATTGTTTACTTTTTATATTAAAATTAGACTAAATTCGACAGTTTTTGTAAAATAAAAAAGCATTGTAATCGCTTCTCATTGATATTTTCCGCTATCTTTGGTATAATATGTGCATTGAAGAGGAGTGTTTTTATGAGTAGAGGACATGGAATAATACCTAATGGTGATCCAAGTTATTCTATACAACAAAAAGCAATGGTTGGGGATTGTTTAGAAGCGCAAGGCTTATTCAATGACATTATGGTATATGCGTATTGGAAAGAAATACTTAACTTTTTGGATGATCATGGCATAAGAGAAGGAAAACTAGTTAGATTTTATAGGGATTTTTGTGGAAGCAACAAAAATAAGTTTTTGTTAACTTTGAAAATGCTTAGCGCATGTACTTTGTCTTATCATGTTATTTATACAGAGCCCGAATTGGAATGTAATTGGGGATTAAGTAAGCCCGTTCCATTTTGTGGTGAAAATGTAGAGTTAGAGGAGATAAAAAAAGCCAGTTTTTACTATATTGATGAGCGTAGGGATAGTGTATACTATAAAAGTCATGATGAATTTATGGAATCATTAAAGCAAGCTGTAAAGGAACAATATTATAGTTCTAGTTCTATTCAGTATAGACAACCAAATATTTCTATTAAAGAAATGATAAGTACTACTAATCTTGTAGTAAATGTAAGTGAAGGTATCCCAGAGTGTGTTGAAGCTGTACTTGGAATACTAGATTATGGTGGAGGAAAAAAAGCAGTCTTAAAATTTGATCATTTAGGTATTACGGGAGATGTGCTACGTAAGTTTTATGTTGATGGTTGTGGCGAAGACGAACAATCATTACTAAGAGTTATGTGTATGATAAATCAAGATTTAATATCCTATGATGATGTTCTTATAAATTTATCTTTAGAACATCCACTTCCTTTTTTAGACAAAGATATTGTTTTTAATGGCAGGTGGGATTTAGATTTTTCAGAGCAAAATGAGTTCTTACGCAATAATGCAGAGGCTTTTTTGAAAAAAATTCAAAATGTTCCAAAAGATTCTTTTGGAAAGATGGTTAAAAGAAATAGTCCATCTATTCTTGATTCAATTATTAATAGATTAAGTAATGGTAATCAGCAAGTAAGAGATATACTTTATAGTTTTAGCTCAAATTACAAATTTCTAAATAGTGCTATATTTTTCGAAGATAATGATATTATAGGTGAAAATATATTAAAAATATATAATTGTCATAATGCAGATCCTGATATGTTTTATTGGACTATTAAGTTGTTTTTAGATGGTTTTTTCCCAGTAGAAGCGATTAAGGAAAATATAGCGCTTACAAATCCGCTACCATTTATTAACATGGATATTGTTCAACCTAGTGATAGATGGGGATTTAAATTTGATGAAGAATATAAAGCGAGAATGAAAGATAATGTTAATAACTTTTTATTCTGCCTACGTCAAAGAAATGCATTGCAACAGACATCTTATGATCAAACCCCAGAGGTAAATATTATGGCACCTCAAAGTCAGTTTGATCTAATTGTGGCATTAAGTGCAGGAGATAAAGCCACTGCTTTATTAATTGCTACTTTGATTACTAAAGAAGCAAAGTCAGCATTTAAATATTGCTATGATTTAGGAATTAAGGGAGAAATTTTTTCTAAATTTTACAATTATGGTTGTGGCGGCGAAATAAATAATTTTTATTTAATTTTAGAAATGTTTAAGCAAGGTATTTATTCAAAAGATATTATTCAAATGAATCTTGATTTGCCAAACCCGGTTCCATTTATAAGAGAGTCTTCTAAAATAATAAGTCATCCTAGACCCTTTGATGATAAACCATATGCTTATGATCATCCTGATTGGAAGGCTCAGTTTGAAAATTGGAAAGAGGATTTTCTAAGAGATTTTGGTGAAAGATTAAGCCTTGAAGTGGTCGAAAGTCTTGAAGCCGCAGTTCCAATAGTGCTTTCAATTCTAAAAAGCAAAAAAAGAGATGGTGTACAAGATCTTATGTTCTGTAAAACAAACAATATAACAGGTAATAGGATTGTAAAATTATACAATTCATGCTGTTTGGAAAACGAGGGGTTATTAGCAGATACCCTAGATTATCTCGAAGCTGGTGCTGTCCCAGCAACAATAATTACAAATAATTTAGACTCGAAACAGCCTATTCCATTTTTAAATGATAATTTTTTAGAAGAGTATCGTGCTGCTAGAGCTAATTCTAATAATTCCGGATATGATAGTAAAAAAAAATGAAATAAATATCATTCGCCAACCTCTTTGAGGTTGTTTTCTTTTGGCTTATAATTTATTTATGATTATATGTACTGAGAATGATAAAAATTTTTATAAGTACAAAGATAAAGTTAATAATAGAAAGGTTGTTTTTTCTGTTAAACAAATCTTTAAAGATTGGTGGAATAAGTTTTTAGACACTTTCCCTAATTTTAATATTAGAGATGTCGTATTTTCTAATGTTGAAAGAATGATTAAATGTAAAACTTGGAATTTAGGTTTTACTATTTTCTCTTGTCCTAATTGTGGCAAAGAAAAAATTGTTCCCTATACTTGTAAGTCACGTATGTGTTCTTCTTGTGGTAATAAATATAATAAACAAAGAGAAACTTCTATTTTTTCTAAATTATTTAGATACAAACATAGACACGTTGTTTTCACTATTGCTGAGAACTTAGACCGTTTTTTTAGACAGGATAGAAAGAGATTTCAATATCTTTTTGATGATTCTTCTATTACTATTAAGTATTGGATTAAAGATAAATACAAAAAATATGATATCACTCCTTCATTTATTTCTATTCTTCATACTTTTGGTAGAAATCTTTGCTTTAATCCACATATTCATATGATTTTGTTAGACGGCCCTAGTATTCGCAATTAATGTTGCGATAAAATAGCATTATTTTATGGGCTAAAGTTGCGTTTTTTCTTTGATTGCACCTATATTTACTTTTATTTTTGAAATTGATTAAATGTATTAACCAACTCCTTTTTATTCTTTTTATAAATTTAGAATTCCTTTTATTTTCAACAAAAAAAGAGCTTTTCAGCTCTTTAATTTTTTT
>CAMVAN010000047.1 GCA_947165475.1 uncultured Caryophanales bacterium
GATAATAATACAGTATATGCTCCATCATTTGAAATGGGATGGAAGAAATTCATATTAAATAGAGATTTTCAAACAAATGTAAATGGTATTTATATAATTGGTGATGCAACAGGACATTTTCGTGGGGCAATGCAGGCTATGGCTTCAGGATTATTATGTGCCGATGAACTATTAGAAGAAGATGCCAGAGTTTTAAAAAAATAATTATTCTATTTGGAGGAAATTTATGGAAATATTATTTATAACAGGTAATAAAGAAAAGATTGCTATTGCTAATTCAATACTTAATAAAGAAAATATTGTAGTAAAAACAATGAAAATAGATTGTCCTGAAATTCAAAGTGATGATAACGAAATCATTGCTATTGAATCTGCTAAATATGCTAGTAATTTTACAAAATCTAATGTTATAAAAGTTGATACAGGATTTTATATTGAAGCACTTAATGGATTCCCTGGACCATACGCAGAATATATCGAGCGTAAACTAGATGCAAAAGATATTCTTAAAATGATGGAAGATAAAACAAATAGAAATGTATATTATAAAGAAGTTTTAGCATATTGCGAATATGGGAGTGAACCAGTAATTTTTACTACTTATACTTATGGAACATTATCAAAAGTGTTATCTGGAGATAAAGGATATAATTTTGATAGAATATTCATTTGTAATGGTGACGATAAAACGATAGGAAATTATGATCAAGAGCAAAGAGCAGAAAAATATAGTAATGATAATTGGAAAAGTTTAGTAAAATATTTAAAAAAATAAAGGAGTAATGATCTATGGAAAATAAAAGTAGTCATTGGGCAGAAATATATCAAAAAGATATAGATAAAAAAGGTGGTAATTTACCTTATGTTTTAAATAAAATTAATAAGAAGAAAAAACTTATTAATTTAGTAAAAAAATATGCCGATAACAATATAATTGAATGTGGAAGTGGAACATCTGTCGTTTCTATTTATCTAGCAACATTAGGATATAATGTAACGGCAATTGATATAGAAGACAATGTAATAAAGCTAGCAAAAAGTTTAGCAAAAGATTATTATAATACTCTGGATAATTGTAAGCCAAAATTAAACTTTGAAAAAAAATCAATATTTGAATTAGGATATGAAGAAGATTTGTTTGATGTTGCATTTAGCAATGGAGTATTAGAACATTTTTCAGATGATGAAATTATTGAGATTATTAAACAACAGTTGTTTACAGCAAAAACTACAATTGTAGGTATTCCAACAAAATATTTTGAGTCTAAAGAAGCAAAATATGGTAATGAAAGAGTTTTAGAACTTTCTTATTGGAGAAAGTTAATAAAAAAATCTGGTGGAAAAATAATTGAAGAAGTAGGTATGGATAGAGAACCACTGTTAAAAAGAATATTAAATTATAAAAAATATTTTAAACCAAAACCTTATCATTTATTTGTAGTAAAGAAAAATAATAATGATTAATAAAATGAAAAAATTATTAAATATTAATAGTTCTAAATTTGGTATTTAAAATTTATTTTATAGCATATTTTTAGGGGGTAATAATGAATTTAAAAGATGAAGAAACTAATATGCTTTGTTATTTTGTGTTTATAGGAATAGCTGTCAAAAATCGTAAAATGGATATCTTTCCTAAAAATTTAAAATTTGTTTTTAGTTTAGATGATATTAGTTTACTAGAAAAAATAATTAAAAGTAAGGTAAAAAACAATATATTTGAATATGATCCACCTGACGGCTATTATATATATAGTAAAAACATAGAAGAAACTATTTCTATTCTAAAAAGTAATTTAGAAGAATATTCAAACCATAAAGATGAAAATATTCATTATATTTATATAGATGATATTTTTAGATTTAATAATCTATTAAATAGATTGCGAGAAGCTCTAAAAGGAGAATTTGAGAATTATAAATATTCCATATTAAGTTCTATTTGGATTAGAATGACGCCTAATGATTTAGACAATATTTATAAATTTATAGAGAAGCAAATAGCATTTATTGAAAATAAATCTTTTGTTGCACTTAATATATTATTAAATGAGCACCTTAAAGAAACCTGTATATGTGATATTGGAAATTATAAAGTAACATATCAAGTATGGGACGCAGGCATATGGTATGAAACAAATAGAAAAATGTCTTTTACTGTAAGTAATAAATATTTTAAAAATAGATTTTTATTTCTTCCAGATATTTATTTTGAAACAATAGAAGAAGATGGTAGAAATGTATGTTATATTTCTGCTATCCAGGATCGTAAACATATTGTGAAATGGTTTGATGAAAAATCAGCCGAGGAAGATTTATCGCCTATAAAAAGACAATTAAGAAATAAATATGTTAATTATAGATTTGTTTTGGCACTTGAAATTTTTATTCAAATACTAAGAGAAAATGGAATATACGATATTAAAGTTCCATTATTACACCTATTTAATTATGATTATCATGTATGTATGAGTGAAGATTGTAAAGAAAGAATGACTTATCTTGAAGAAAAAGTCAGAGAAGGAAAATTATCGCTAGATGATGCAAATTATGAACAAACAAAAGAACTGTTTGATCATATAGCAGATAAAGAAGATATAGTTAGTAAAAATAAAACAGAAAGATTAATAGAAACTTTTATGCTTGTAGAGGAAAGATTCAGAGATATTGAAATATTAAGTGAACCATTTATACAAGATGAAAATTTAATTGTTAAAGTTTTAGATATGCCAAAAGATAAAAGTTTAAAAAAAGTTTTAATGTAAATTTATATTATATTAAAAATATTAAAGGAGGTAAAAATGTGATAGCAGCAACAAATAATAAAGGAAAGTTAAAAGAAATAAGCGAGATTCTTGAAGAATTTAAAGTATATTCTTTAAAAGAAAAGGGTATAGATATTGATGTTTTAGAGGATGGAAAAACATTCTTGGAAAATGCCAAGAAAAAAGCAATTGAAGTATATAAATTTGCTAAATCTAATGAAGGTGTAATTGCTGATGATTCTGGTTTATGTATTAAAGCTTTAAATGGATTCCCTGGTGTAGAAACTCATAGGTTTTTAGGTGAAGATGCAACTGATAGAGAAAGAAATGAATACTTAATTAATGAAGTAAATAAATATGATGATAGAAGTGCTCAGTTTATTTGTAATTTGGTTTATTATGATGGCACAAATGTTATTGTTGGGGAAGGCGTTTTAGATGGATTTATATCTAATGAATGCAGAGGAGAAAATGGGTTTGGTTTTGATGAAATATTTGAATTATCAGATGGTTTAACTTTAGCTGAATTATCATCAGAAGAAAAAAATAATAAAAGTGCTAGATCATTAGCATTAAATGATTTAAAAAAGAAATTAGTAAAAAATAATTTGCTTTAATATTGTTTAAGATAACTTTATTTAAGTTGTCTTTTTTTGTTGAAATAAAAGGTTGAAATTAGTTCTAGTTTTTTATTAAAAAAATTGTTACAATAATTAATAGGATTGTGATGATATGTATTTTTTAATTGGTGTTATTATTTTTACTTTATTTTTAGTTGTTTTTTATTTTATTTTGAAAGCTAAAATTATTCGTTTTTTCCAAAGACTAGGTTTTCCTATTTCTCAATTAGATGATATTATTCGTGATGCTCGTCTAGATGAAGAGGATACTCCTAAATCTTTAGCTAGTATGGATTCTATATATTTAAAAAAAATAGAAAAAGATTTTCCTAGTATTGAAATATCTAAATTAAAAAGAAAGGCAGAGTCTATTTTAATGGATATTTATCATTCAATAGAGAAGAGTGATGTTTCTAATCTTAATGGAAAAATGAAGACTTTTGCTGAAGAGGAAATTATAAATGGACATAATTCTATTTCTGATTTGAAAATTCATAATACTGTTATTTCTAATTATAATAAGAATAATAAAAAAGCTACTATTATTTTTTCTATTGCTTATCAGTATTATATTTTAAAAAATGGTATTAAAAAGAAAATACAAGATAGAGTTCGTATGGAGTTTATTTATACTTTAGAGTTAGAAGAAAAAACAAAATCTCCTATTTTAGATTTCCATTGTCCAAATTGTGGAAGTCCTTTTCACAATATTGATGATGATTCTTGCAGTTATTGTGGATGTAAATTATTAAAAATTTTTAATCGTATTTTTATTTGTAATAATATTGTTCGTTATTAATTTTTTTGTTATACTTTTTATAGTAGAGGTGAAGCTCATGGATGATAATTTAATAAATTTTTCTTTTGACGAAGAAAAAGATAAAATTAAACTTGTATCAGTTCAAGAAGAGGGGTTTCAAGCTATACAATATGATTGCCCTAAATGTAATTCTTCTTTTTGTAGTTTAAATATTGATGATATTTCTAAGTGTGTTATATGTGGAAATACTAATATTGAAAAAAAAGAATTATTTCTTTCGGAAAATCTTTTATATGTTCCCTTTTTAAAAAATAAGGATGAGGTAATAAAATTATATAAAAAAAAGGTGTTCTTTAATCCACTAATCCCAATTGCTTTTAAAAAGAAAAATACTTTAAATTCTATACATAAAATATATATACCTGGATTATTAACTAATATGGTTCAATCTGGGGATGTTGAGTTTTTAGGTGGGGAGAAGAGAGAGTATAAGGAAGATAAAAAGAAAAAGGTTGAGTTAAAAAGATTTTATGTAGTTCAAAATATTCAGTTTGATTATAAAAAAGTATTATTTAATCCATCATCTAAAATACCTGAAAAAGTATTTCAAAATATTTGTACTTATTCGTTTGATTCTCTACAAGAACTAGATTCTAGTTATCAAGATGAATTCTTATATTTGATAGAAGATATTTCTGTTTCTGATATGAGAGAAAAGGCAAATAATTATATTTCGAAAAGTACTTTATCAATATTATATAAAAATATTATTCATCCACTAAAGAAACTAAAAAAAGACTCTAGTACTATTCATTTTGATGATACAAAAAAGATTTTAGTACCTGTTTATTTGTTAAATATAAAATATCATAAAAAAGATTACTTTTTTATGATGAATGGAGAAAATGGTAGATTTTTATTTCGATTTCCTATTGGGATTTTAGAAACTTTTTTGTTTTCTATTGTTTCTTTTTTAATTATCTTTTTTATTGGTTATCTTATTTCAACATTAATTTAGGAGGATATTATGAAAAAAAATGTATTTTTATCTATTATTTTATTAATATGTTTTCTTTTTTCAATAGAAAATGTTTATGCCGATGTTGATATTATTCCACGAACTGAGGAAAATCTTTTGGTTCCAGATAGTGTTGTTGTTGATGATTCTAATAGAGATATTATTTTAAAAACTCCTGCCGTTGATGCTACAAAAAAAATATATGATTTTGCTGATTTATTAACGGATAAAGAAGAATATAAATTATTTTTATCTTTAAAAAAATATATTAAAGAAACACATTTAGATGCTATTGTTGTTACTACTGATGATTTATTGGAGTTTAACTTTGATGAATATGTAAATAATTTTTATTTTTATAATGAATTTGAAAGTAATGCAGTAATATTTGTTATTTCT
This sequence comes from uncultured Caryophanales bacterium, assembly GCA_947165475.1. Taxonomy (GTDB): domain Bacteria; phylum Bacillota_I; class Bacilli_A; order RF39; family UBA660; genus UBA3789. Next base: position 5,563 of record CAMVAN010000047.1, read on the forward strand.
GTTGCTGATGAAAAGCCTAATTTATTTATGGCAGGACATGGTGCAAAAGCTGAATCTATTTATACTGATCCACGTATAAACGAAACGCTTAGATATATTTATAATGATGTAAAAAAAGCAGATTATTATAAAGCAGTAGATGATTATGTTAATATATTATTGGGTTTTTATAATTTAGATAGAGAAGGTGATTATCGAGTAAATAAAAATGGAAATGTAGTTATTGCTATTCCTTATATAGAAATTTCGATTATTGCTTGTTCTTTAACTGTTATTATTATCATAATAAGCTTTATTAAGTTGTTGTCAATGAATAAGTTACCTTCTAGTTTTCATTATAGTGATTTATTAGATTCTTCTTCTATGTCAGTTAAAACAGAAAAAGACGAAATAATAGATACAGTTGTTTCGGACAAAAAATAGTGAAAGTTAGAGTATTAGTGCTTTTAAATTTTATAAAAGTATAGTATAATACTTGTATAATATTTTAAATTAAAGGAGATGTTTATGGGTTTAATTAAAGCTGCTGTAAGTGCTGCTGCTAGTACTTTACATGATCAATGGAAAGAGTATATCAAATGTGATGATTTAGGAAATGATATACTAATGAAAAAGGTTACTACACCTAATGGTATAATTTCAAAGGATAGTGCAATTCAAGTTTCACCTGGTCAGATTGCTGTAATATTTCAGAATGGACAAATTTTAGATGCAACTGCTGAAGATGGTATTTATACATTTGATCAGTCTGCTTCTCCTACATTTTTTGCTGGACAATTTGGTGATGTGTTTAAAGAAATGTGGACTCGTTTTACTTATGGAGGAGCTACGAATAAAGAACAAGCTGTATTCTATATTAATGCAAAAGAAATTATTGATAATAAATTTGGAACACCAGCTCCAGTTCCATTTCAAGATTGGTCTCATCCAATTCCAAATCAAATGACTGGGCAAATGACTCCACTTCGAGTTGAAGTTAAGTGTTTTGGTAAGTATACGTTTACAATTAGTGATCCTGCTTTGTTTATGAGCAAAATTGCTGGAACTGCTGAAGAATATCGTAAAGAGGATATTACTGAACAAATGAGATCAGAAGTTGTTGGTGCATTCCAAAATGTGTTAAATGAGCTAGGAAATAGTAATCATAAAGTTCCTGTGTTAGAGTTACCAAGTGCTACTGAAGAAATAAAGAAAACAATGGATGAAAAAGTATTTGATCAACCAATTCGTAATCGTGGAATTAGTTTGGAAGGCTTTGTTGTTGAGTCTGTTACTTTAGATGATGAGTCTGAAAAGAAAATTGACAATTATGAATTATCATCTAATAGTTTCATGCAACAAGGAACTCTTACTGGTGCTTATGCTAAAGCAGTTCAAGATGCTGCTAACAATGCTAATGGTGCTGCAAATGGTATGATTGGTGTTGGAATGATGAATATGGCAAGCGGTGGTATGATTGGTGGTGTTGCACAAGGTGCATTCCAAAATCAAGGTGTATCTGCACAAGATATTGGAGCAAATAATGTCCCTGCTGCACAAGGGCAAGCTGAGGTTAGTGGTGGAGCTCAATTCTGTACAAAATGTGGCGCTGCTTTGCCTGAAGGAGCACAGTTCTGTAGTAAGTGTGGAAATAAAGTTGCATAAAAAAGTTTCTTTTTGAAACTTTTTTTCTTATAGAAATTATTTATTTCTTCTTTTTTTTAGAAATGTGTTTTTCTCTTGACTTTTAGTTTTTTTCTTTGTTTTCAATATGTTTTTGATTAATAAAAAATTTTTATATCTTTCTAATCTTCTTATTTGACAGTCTTTTTTTACTCTGCTAGAATAATGAATTGTCACATATGAAGAGGTGAAATTATGATTAATCAAAGTGATATATATAGTTCTTGTAAAGAGGAACCCTCCAAGATTTTTCATTATATAAAAATTGGAGAATTTGATATTGTTTCTAATCTTATTACAAATAATATTGTTAGTGTTAATGAGACAGATGGAGTTGGAAATGATGTTTTAAGTCGTTTATTAAAAGTTAGGGAATATGAAATTGTTTTGGATTTAATGAAAAAAAGGAATTGGAATGTTAATCATCAAAATGATGAAGGAAATACTTTTGCTCATATTTTAGCTAGTGATGATTCTATAATGGCTGTTAAAGTAATGGAGCAACTTACAAAGAAAAATAATTTTATTCCTAATATAAAAAATAATAATGATGAAACAGCTATGGATATTGCTTTAAATAATAAACATTTATGTACTGCGTTTAAACTGTTGGAAGATAAAAGGTTTAATAATATTAATATTTTTTCTTTTAGAAATTTATATGAAGCAAGTATAAAAAATAAAGTGTATGGAAAATATTCTAAGTTAATGAATTTTGATCTTATTATTGATAGTTTATCTAAAAAAGAATTAGATTCGAGTATGAATAGTTTTATTAATGTTTTATATGATAATTTAGATTCTATTAAAAAGGAATTTATGAATAATCGTTTTTCGCTTATTGAATCATTAATATATAATTATTTATAAAAATAAGGATATAATTCTTTTTTTTTGATTATTTCTTATTTTTGTGTTATAATATCCCTACTTTGGGGGGATAGTGTGATATTATTTATTAATGATAAGTTATATGAGTTTAGTGAAAGTAATTTGGATGATATGTATTTAGATGAAGGAAAAGAAGGAATTATTTATCAATATAAAGGCTATGTGTTAAAAATATATCATCCACGTATTAGAAAGGCACGTTTGTCAGAAAATGATGTTTTAAAATTGATGGAAATTCATACAAGTAGATTTTTATTACCTTTAGGATTGATTTATAACTCTGAAAAAAAGTTTTGTGGATATTATGCAAAAAAAGTAATGACTAGTTCTCTAGATTATATTTTTAATATTCGTCTTAGTTATCTTTTTAATGAGTTAAAGGCATTTGAGGAAGAGATTGAACTTTTGACTAATAAACAAATTGAAATAAATGATTTTATTGGAATTAATGTTTTATATGATGATCACTTTTATATGTGTGATCCGGGTAGTTTTTTATTTAATTCTTTTTGTTCTCTAGATTTACTTAGGAAGATGAATTATGAAAAATTAAATCAGTTTTTTATTGAAGATATTATTGCAAAAGGTTGTTCTGCTAGAAAATTAGATAATATTTACCGGTGCTTTGATGATATATCTGTTCCTTTAAGTAAACAAATAGCTAATATAGGAAATCCTAATGAGACAATTAGACAATTTGTTAAGAGAATATCTTAACTTTTTTCTTGTCATCTTATCATTTTTAAGGTATTCTATATGAGGAATGGGGTGATATTTTGCATTTACCTGATTACAAAGAAGCAAGGACTCGTGATAAGAGAAAATATAACCGTATGAACTTTTTATTTGATAAAGATATTTTAAACAAATATTGTGGAAAAAAATATTTTATTAAGACTTATGGTTGTCAAATGAATGAACATGATAGTGAAAACATTGGGGCTTTATTAGAAAAGCTTGGATTTATTTCTGTGGATAATTATTTAGATGCAGACTTAGTATTATTAAATACTTGTAGTATTCGTGAAAATGCTCATAATAAAGCATTTGGTATGTTAGGGCGACTAAAGCATTTAAAAAATGAAAAAAAAGATTTAATAATAGGTATTTGTGGGTGTATGGCTCAAGAGGCTAGTGTAGTTTCTGAGATTCTTCAAGATTATAAATTTGTCAATTTTGTTTTAGGAACTCATAATATTTATCAATTACCAAATATTATTGATAAAGCTATCCAAGAAAATAAACAGCAAATTGAAGTTTTTTCTAGGGAGGGAGATTTATATGAAAATCTACCTGTTATTCGATCTAATTCTTATAAAGCATATGTTAATATCATTTATGGTTGTGATAAATTTTGTACTTATTGTGTTGTTCCATATACAAGAGGAAGAGAAAGAAGTAGAAAGAGAGAGGATATTTTAGCAGAAATTGATAAATTAATACTTGATGGTTATAAAGAAGTTACTTTACTTGGACAAAATGTAAATGCATATGGAAAAGATTTATATGATGATTATAATCTTGGCAATTTACTAGAAGATATTGCTAAGAAAGATATTCCACGTATTCGTTTTATGACTTCTCATCCTTGGGACTTTACGGATGAGATGATAAATGTAATTGCTAAATACTCTAATATTATGCCAAGTATTCATTTACCTGTACAAAGTGGTTCTGATCGTATATTAAGACTTATGGGAAGACGATATACTAGGGAAAGTTATCTAAAATTGTTTTATAAAATAAAAGATACTATACCAGGAGTGGCAATATCTACTGATATCATTGTTGGATTTCCTGGAGAGACTGAAGAGGATTTTTTAGATACTCTTCGTTTGGCAGAAGAATGTCAATATGATAATGCTTTTACTTTTATTTTTTCTGCAAGAGATGGGACTCCTGCTTCTAGAATAGAGGATTCTGTTTCTATTCAAGAAAAAGAAAAAAGATTATATCGTTTGAATGATGTTGTTAATCATTATTTTTTAGAAAATAATAAAAAATTAGTTGGCAAGACACTTAAAGTATTAGTAGAGGGTATTTCTGATAAAAAAAATATGTATTATGGTTATAGTGAAACTAATAAATTAGTAAATTTTGATTCTGATATGGACTTACAATTAGGAGATATTGTAGAAGTATCAGTTACTAGTGCAAAAACTTGGAGTTTAGATGGAAAATGTAAATCAAGCAATTGATGAAATTGTAAATTATATTAAGAATTCTTCTGAATATAAGAATATTTTTTCTATAAAAAAACAAATGGATACAAATGACGAGTTAAATTCTCTTATTTCTTCTATAAAAAGTATACAAAAAAAATATGTTAGAAGTGAATATGATTCTAAGTATAAGGAAGAGTTAGATAAACTTAATAAACAGTTAAATGAAATACCTATATATGTTATTTATCAGAATAATTTAGATGTTATTAATCAAAAAATTAATTATATTAAAGATACTTTAAATGATTATTTTTATCATTTATTTAATTAAAAAAGACTAGAGTTCTAGTCTTTTTGGTATTTATATATTTCATCTATTATTCTATCTTTTACATCTTCTATAAAATCATATATTAAATATTCATCAAAATTATATGTTTTTTCTTGTTTAGAGTTTTCTATTATTATACCCATTTTATT
>CAMVAN010000048.1 GCA_947165475.1 uncultured Caryophanales bacterium
CTAAAAATAGTGTCAAGAGATTTTACTCACCAACACTATTTATTATAGAACCTCAGTAAATAGGAGAATATCCTATTTTTTTAATATTTAGAAATCAATTGCTTTAAAGAAGAAAAAAGTTTACGGAAAAGAAAATCCACTAAATTTGAAGCCTTTACACCTAGTCTAGAAGCTCGATTATTATAGTTTTTTTTAGGAGGTAGATATTTTTTTGAATCAATTGTTATTCCAGATTTTAAATCTTTTTCATATTGAAGAATTGCCTGATTAGTTAATTGTACCTCATTCTCAAATAGCGTAGAATTATATCTGCCAAAATATAAAGCAAGAAAAAAAATAAAAAGTAAAACAAAAATAATTTTAAATATTTTGTTCATGAAATAGCCTCCAAAAAACAATCACCAAACGCTAAAGTAGAATTTAAAACTTCAGACGTAGTATTTTGATATCCTCCAATCTCTATTAAAATGGAATTAGATGAAAAATCTTGGTTATAAATACCATTAACTCCAGGGCCACTTTTTTTATATATCCCTTTACTAAGTCCAGGGTATCTCTCTTGAATAATAGAATTAATCTTTTCAGTAAAAGAGAGATTCTCTTGATAATTAGGATTTTCTAATCCAACGATAAACAATAAAGATGCATAATTCTTATCACCAATAGTTATAGTAGTATGACTCTTATCTAAACTATCTCTATGAATATCAATAAAATACTTCAAAGATGGATATTGTACAATAGCATCTTCAAGAAATAATCTACTAGCTCGATAACTATCACTATATTTCCAATTATTTTGATTTAAAATATCTTTAATAGACTTTTCTTCAACAATTGAAATAATATTATTCTTATTAAAAAAATCCTCTAAAATATAATTATTCATCATTACCGTAGGATGAACACTAAATTCAACATAATCTGAAAAAGCATATTCCTCTCCTTGATGAGAATTATATAGATATATTAATGGTTTCCTATCTACAATTTTATTTTCTTTAATAGTTGAAATATTATTTTGATAATCATTTCTTAACCAATAAACAGGATTACTTACTTCAATCGTTTTATCAATAAAATACTCAATAAAATTTTTTTCTTCATATGAAAATGTATTAGATACAATTAAATGGATAAAATCTTTATCTTTAATTTTAATCTTACTAATTTCAAGTCTCTTATAACTTAAAAATACTCCAATTAAAACAAATATTAGAAAAATAATTTTATTTCTTTTATACCTTTTTCTTTTAGCAATAAATTTCTTTTTCATATATTCACCAATATTATTTTAATAATAACTAATGAATATTATTGTCGAATAAAATTATCATGAAGAGAAATATTAATACCATTACCAATAAGAATAGATAACTTTTCAATCATAAAATCTATATTAGTTGGCGTAACAATCAAGTTTTCTCCTAAAGAAATATTTTTTTTAGATTGTTTAATAATACTGCATAAATTTACAACAGTCGGAACCCCTATCGCAATAACATCTACTCCAATAGTTTTAAAGCTTATCTCTTTACGAATATTATTAATTCCAGATCCAGGATGAATTCCCTTATCAGTAATTTGAATAGTACGGTTAATTCTTTCTATATGATCACTCTTTAAAGAATCAATAACAATTACTTTTGTTGGCTTAACTTCATCTACTATTTTTTTTACAATATGACTTGTTTCAATACCTGTATTACCCATAACATCAGGAGTAAAAGCAGAAACATTTTGATATCCATCTTCTACATCCCCAATTAAAAACAAATATCGAGTTATTAATATATTTTTAACTGTAGAAGGTCCTAAAGAATCAGGGGTTGACTTTTCATTACCTAAACCAATTACTAATATTTTTTCTTTTTTCTTAAGATTTAAATATTTCTTTAATTCCCGAACAAAAATATCTTGAACCTTCTTAAATTTTATTGAATCAACTATATCATCGAAAAAAATAGTAGTATAATGTTTTCTCTGAAAACAAGACTCTTTAACCCATATAGAATCATCCTGATAAATAACATTATCATTACCTTTCATAGTATTAGATTCTACAATTAAATCTGTATAAATAGACTGAATTTTTTTATTTTTCATATAATCACCACTATTAATCTTTACAAATTATTGTTTTTTATTTGCTTTTTTTAAAATAATTTGATAAAATGAACTTGTTTACAAAAAGTGAGGTGAAAAAATGCCAAATATTAAAAGTGCTAAAAAACGTATGCGTTCAAACGCAAAGAAAGCAGAAGTAAATTCATTAATCATTTCTAGTATGAAAACTGCTATAAAAAAATTTGAAAAAGTAGTAAAAGAAAATAACAAAGAAGAAGCTAGTAATAAATTAAATATAGCTATGCAAAGAATTGATAAAGCAACATCAAGTGGAAAAATACATAAAAATAAATCTGCTAGACTTAAATCAAGATTAATGAAATTATTAAATAATATGGAGTAACCAATTAGAAATAATTGGTTTTTGTTTACTTTAGCTTTAATTTTTAGTAAAATAAGTATAGTTAAGGAGATTATATGAAAAAAACAATTGTCCTAATAAAAATGATTTTTACATGTGGGCTATTTATGATATTACTTGGTCTAATCATAATAAAAGAAAATGATATCAGAACTATTATAAATACTTATATTACTCCAAATAATAAAATAACACTAGAAAAGAAAAACAAATACTATAGAGATTATGACTTTGCCTTAGTACAAAATACAGATAATTTTAAACCAAGTAATTATCAAGACTTATTAAATATATTTTATACAGTAATTAACTCAGGAAATACCTCTTTTTCTTTTTATTGTCCAAAAGAATACAATAATTGTATAAAAGACATTGAAACAATAGCTAATAATCAATATCTCCTATCTGATATAAATAATTATGTTCATCCTTTTAATGGATTTTCTCATATTGAAACAGACTATGATAGTTTAAGAAAAATAAATATTAATCTAATTAAAAGTTATACAATAGAAGAAATAAATGCAATAGAAGAAAAAGTAAATGAACTATATCCACTACTCGTAAATGATAATAAATCAATAGAAGAAAATATATTATCCATTCATGACTATATTATAAATAATACAAAATATGATTCAGAAAGAAGTAATAATAACATCGTAACTTATCAATCTGATATAGCTTATGGTCCTTTATTTGAAGGATATGCAATATGTGGAGGATATACAGATTTAATGGAATTGTTTTTAGAAAAAATGAATGTTAAAAGTTTTAAAATATCATCAGAAAACCATGTATGGAACGCTGTATACTTAAATAATAAATGGTATCATCTAGACCTAACATGGGATGATCCAGTTGCAAGTAATGGAAAAGATTATCTAGAACATGATTACTTTTTAATTGATACAAATAAATTACTAAGTATGGAAGTAGAACAACATACTTTTAATAAAGAAATATATAAAGAATTTGCTAATTAAAAAAGCTCTCATCAAGTACGATGAGAGTTTTTTTCTCGAAATAAAAGTTCATTCATAAAAATATAATCAGACCATTCTATTAAAAAAGGATAATGAAGATTGTTAGGATTAGAATCATCTAAATAACGCTTCTTAAAAACATTATACTTTTCCTCATCTGATGTATCATAATTAGGATGAAGTAATGTTAAATAATGAATTAAATTATCATAATCTGAAAAAACCATCTCTCCAGGATATCCTAAAAAAGCAACTTGAAACTCATCCTTTTTAGAAATAGGAAAAGTTCTTAAATAATTATCCATCAAAGAATAACCATTACCTATAGTATGTGAAAAATAAGAATAACCACCTAATTTTCTAGTATAATGAACTGGGTCAACGCCCATATAATCCTCTGCCTTCATTTCTGTAAAAGCTTCTTCTAAAAAAGGATGATGAAACCCACTAGGTAAAAAAGGGAAATTAGGACTAAATTCAAAATGAAAAGATTTCTCATCTAAAATATTATACTTAGAAGAAAGGCTACTATAAAGATGAAACTTTTTATAAAACTCAAAAACTAAATCGTTATAAGATTTTATTCTGTTACAAGCAAAAGGATTATATAAACGAAGAATAACATTATCATTTTTATTTGAAAAAACACTATGCATAGCATGACCTACTTCATGATTAATAGATTTATAATAAAGTTGAGCCTTATTAAGAGGAGATAAATTAACTTCTTCATATCGATTTACTTTCAAACTTAATTCTCTATAAGCAAAACTATAATTATTAAATACAAAATTAGAACTACTAATAACCTGAATATTTTCAATTAAAACATTAATTAAAAAATCAAGATTAGAATTATTATCAGGATTTAATATTTTCTTATAAATCTCTTCAAATTCTAATACTTCATCCAGCTCTTTTTTCCGATAAGTCATTTATATAATCAAAATCACCATTATCTTTTAATATTTTTAAAACTTCTTTATAATTCATTCAAGTCCTCCATAATATAATGATAGACCTGATTAATAGTATGATTAAAATCAGAAAAATCAACATCAAACCACTTAGTCATAAACTGATGATTAAAAAATGTATATTGTCTTTTAGCAAATCTTCTAGAATCTCTTTTAATCTCTTCAATCACATTATCCAAGGATTTTGAATGATAAAAATAATCATAAAATTCTTTATAACCTATTCCACTATTTAAAATTCTAGAAGATGAATATTTATTCTTTAAAGAATTAACTTCCTCTAATAGACCATTATCCATCATAGAATCTACTCTTTTATTAATTCTGTTATATAAAATAGTTCTATCAGTAGTTAAACCAATTACTTTGATAGGATATAATAAATTATCTTTATAATGAGTTATTTCTTCATTGTTTTCTAATTTATTTAATAGACGAACTAATCTTTTTCGATTACCAACATCCACCATATTAGAAAAAGAATATTCTTTTATTCTTTCAAGTATTTCTTCATTTGATAGATTATCATAAGAATTATTAGAAGTCCCTTCCGTAAAACGATAATCATATAAAGCAGCTTTTATATAAAGTCCAGTTCCTCCAACAATTATTATTCTTTTTCCACGAGAAGATATATCTTGAATCGCTTTTCTACAATCTTTTTGATAATCAAATACAGAATATTCATCCTCTACATCTATAAAATCCATTAAGTGATGAGGAATCCCATCTTGCTCTTCTATAGAAGGCTTGGCACTTCCAATATTTAAGTCTTTATAAATAGAAACACTATCACCATTAATAATTTCAGCATCAATTCTTTTAGCAAGCTCAATACTAAGTTTTGTTTTTCCTACTCCAGTTGGTCCAACAATTACAATAATATCTTTCATAGAATCTTTCTCCTTATATAATAATCAATCAAGCTGTCTTTTAAATAGTTTTTCTAACTCATAGCGAGTATAAGTAATAATCGTTGGTCTTCCATGAGGACAAGTAAAAGGATTTTCACAATAACGAATATTTTCCAAAATCCATTCTTGGTCCTCTAAAGATATATAAGTATTTGCCATAACAGACATACGACAAGCAGTCGTTGCCGCTATACGCCAAATAAATTGATCAAAATCAAATTGCCCCTTTTCAATCATAATATCAACAATTTTTCGAATCATTTCTTCCGAACGTTCTTCTACTATCCAACTAGGATGAGTACGAACAATTAAGGTGTTTTCACCAAACTCTTCAACTTGAAATCCATAACTTTCTAATAAAGAAAATCTTTCTTTTACTAAAATAAATTCATCACTTCGAAGTTCAATCTTAATGGGAACTAATAAATCAATAATAATAGGTTTTTCCTTCATCTGTTTTAATATCTTCTCATAATTAATTCTTTCAGCCGCCGCATGTTGATCAATTAAATACATACCGTCTTCATTTTCAGCAACAATATAAGTCATCAAAACAACACCACGAGGAATCATTTTTTTAATACGTGGCTCTATTTTTTCTTCCTTCTCAATCTCAAAAGGAAGAGAATCTTCTAGCTCTTGTTTTTCTTTCCTTTCAATTTCTTTCTTTTCTTCTTGCACTTCAAAATCTAACTGAATTTCTTCATACTTATCATTATGACTATCAACTTTTACACCATTAAAATCATCATCACTATTATCATTAGAAATAATTTGACGTCTAACTTCACTAACCGAGTAATTATCTCGAACACTGACTTCTGGAATTAAAGTTAATTCTTCTAACCTCTTTGTAATCAATTCTATTAATAATTCCTTTAATGTATCCATTTTAGAAAACTTTATATCCATTTTAGTAGGATGAATATTAATATCTACTAAAATTGGATCAACATCAATATTTAAAATAATTACAGGATAACGATCTTTATGAATATAAGTATGGTAGCAATCAACAATACATTTATTTAACTCATTATTTTTAATAACCCGTCCATTAACTAAAGTCGTAATAGAATTACGATTACCCTTAGTAACCTCTGGAAAAGAAATATAACCACTTATAGAATAATCATCATTATCTCCAGAAATAGGAATCATTTTCTTAGTAATATCTATTCCATATATTTCATAAATAACTTTTAATAAATCTCCATTACCATCTGTTTTTAACAATACCTTATCATTATTAATTAATGTAAACTTAATATTAGGATAAGATAAAGCCATCTTATTAAGATATTCAACAATATGAGCAAGTTCAACATATAAGTTTTTTAAATATTTTAATCTTACAGGTGTATTATAAAATAAATCAGATACGGTAATTGTTGTACCTTTTTGTAAATCAGCTCTTTCTACTTTTAAATCTTTTCCTCCAGATAAAGTAAGAAGGGTTCCAACTTCACCATTAGAAGTTTTTAATCGAACATTAGAAACACTCGCAATAGAAGGTAGGGCTTCCCCTCGAAAACCAAGGGACTCTATATAAAATAAATCATCTAAATTACGAAGTTTTGAAGTAGCATGTCTTTGAAAAGCTAGCTTGGCATCTTCTTCATCCATTCCAATACCATTGTCACTAACTTCTATCTCCTTTACCCCAGAATCAATTAATCGAATAGTAATCTCACTTGCCTCTGCATCAATAGAATTTTCAACTAGTTCTTTAACGACATTCATGCATTTTTCAACTACTTCACCTGCCGCTATTTTATTAGCAAGTACTTCATCCATAACATGTATCTTACTCATTATTATCACCTACTTTCTGATAGATATCTTCTATTTTTTCTGCTATTTTTAACCCATCCATAGCAGAAGTAGTAATTCCACCAGCATAACCAGCTCCTTCTCCACCAGGATAAATTCCTTTAATATTTGCTTCAAATTCTTGATCCCTTTCAATTCGAATAGGAGAACTAGTACGAGATTCCACCCCAAGAACTAAAGCATCTCCCCTGTCAAATCCTTTTATTTTTTTTCCAAAATATGGAATTGCTTCCTTAAGTGCATCACAAATATCTTCAGGAAATAATTCATTTAAATTGGCAAAAGATACAGATCCTTTTGTAATAGGAGATACTCCCTTAAACTGAGTACTTTCTCTATCATTCATAAAGTCTTCTAGTAATTGAATAGGAATTAATCCATTACCAATTTCATAAGCTTTCTTTTCAAGTGCTCTCTGAAAAGCAACTCCACCCATTAAACCATCAGCAAAATCTTCCTGACCTACCGTTACAACAATTGCGCTATTAGCATTTACCGCATCTCTTTTATAATTACTCATTCCATTAATTGCTAAAAGTCCCTCTTCTGAACTAGCATTAACAACGTATCCACCGGGACACATACAAAAAGAATATACTCCACGTCCATTTTTTGCATGATAAACCAGTTTATAACTAGCCGGAGGAAGTAAATTATATTTTTCCCCATACTGACTTTCATTAATCATTTTCTGAGGATGCATAATACGGATCCCTACAGAAAAGTTTTTAGGTACCATTATAATGTTTTTTTCATGAAGCAAAGAAAAAGTATCTCTAGCAGAATGCCCAATAGCAAGAACCAAACAACTACAAGGAATGATATCTTGATAGTTAACTTCAACAGCTTTTACCTTATTATCTTCAATAATAATATCACTCATCAAACTAGAATAATGAAATATCCCACCCCACTCTATTATTTTATTTCGAATATTTACAATAACTTTTCTTAATAAATCTGTTCCAATATGGGGATTTTGTAAATATAAAATATCCTCTGGAGCACCATTTTCTACAAATATACGGAACACTTCTCGCATTCTTCCGCTTTTATCTTTAACTAAAGTATTTAACTTGCCATCTGAAAAAGTCCCAGCTCCACCTTCCCCAAACTGTATATTAGAAGAAGGATTTAACCTATTTGTTTGAAAGAAAGTCTCAACAGACTGAACCCTTTTCTCCATTTCTTCTCCTTTTTCTAAAACAATAGGACAATATCCATCTTTAGCAAGCTTATAAGCACAAAATAATCCACACGGTCCACTTCCAACAACAATAATAGGATTTTCTAATTTTTCTTCTCCTCTACCAACATAATGATAAGATATAACATTAGATTTAGAAAGCTTTTTATATTTTTTTAATAGTTCATCTTCATTAAATACATCAAAGTCAACTTGATATACATAAAAAATATTATTTTTATCTCTAGCATCAATACTCTTCTTTACAATTTGATAAGAATTCTTTTTTAAAAGAGGATATAACTGAAATATCTTTTTCTCTAACTCTTCTTTGCTATCTTTTTCAATTGGAACTTTAATATCATTTACTCTGATCATAATAATCACCTATACATTTACCAGCTAAAATACCACTAATCCAACAAGTTGTTAAATTATATCCACCACAATCACCATTCATATCTAAAAGTTCACCTGTAATAAACAAATTCTTCACTTTTAAAGACTCCATCGTATGACAATCAATTTCTTTTAATAAAACTCCTCCATTACAAACCTGGCTCACATCAAAAGACTTAGTAGATTCTATCTCAACAGGAAAACTACTTAAAGCTTTACATAAACGAAGTTTCTCTTCATTCGTTAAATCCATATAATATAAATCCTTAGATAATTTAGCATGCTTTAATATAATTGGAATAATTTTATAATTTAAAAATCCCTCTAATATTTTTTCTAAAGTTCTAGTAGGAAATTTTATACAATAATTATGCATCCACGGAGTAATAAGTGTTTTAATAAAAGGAACAAAATTAATTTTAATAACTTCCCTTTTTCCGTCATAAAGTCCCCTTGAAACATCATGACTTAAATTAAATGTACAAATACCACTTAATCCATAAGAAGTTAATTGAACCTCTCCAAATTCGCTTTTTTTATAAATATTATCTTCAAATAATTTTAACTCAGCCTCACATCTAACGCCATCCCATACCTTATATTTTTTCTTACTAATAAGAGGTACAAGAGCAGGAACAGCATCTACTATAGTATGATGAAATTTTTTTAAAAATTCATATCCCATTCCATCACTACCCGTTTTTGGATAAGCAAAAGAACCAGTTGCAATAACAAGCTTTTGACATTCTAATATTTTATCACCACAAGTAACTAAAAAAGTATCACCTTTTTTTGCAATATCAGTAACAAAAGAATTACATTTAATTTGAACACCACGGAGAGTAGCTTCATCAATTAATAATTTTTGAATCATCTTAGCTTGATTAGAATATGGGTAATAGCACCCATTTTTTGTTTTAAAAACTAAACCAATATCTTGAAAAAAATTTAAAACCATATCAATATTAGAACTAGAAATAATATTATCTACTATATCAATATTTTGACTATGATAATTTTGAATACTATAATTTTCATTCATAAAATTACAACGACCATTACCAGTTAACAATAACTTTTTAAGGCAAACAGAATTTCTTTCTAAAATAATCACTTCATTATTACTTCTTTTTGAAAATAAAGCAGCAACTATACCACTAGCTCCTCCACCAACAATAATAACTTTATCCATATACATCCCTCAAATTCAAAGTAATTATATCAAAAAATAAACTCTTTTACTACCATAAAGATTGTGAAAAATAAAATTATAGGTTATACTAATAATGGTGATGGAAATGGATAAAAAGGAAATAAAAGTAAAAAAAAGAAAGCTAAAAAATAAAAAAATAACTTTTTTATTATTAATTATTCTTCTATTGACATTAACTGGAAGTGGATATATTGGTTATACAATATATCAAAATAAAATGATAGATTCTATTCATAAAAATTTAAAAACAACTATTCAAACGAAAAAAAATGCGAAAATATATGATAACAATAAAAAAGAAATTGCAACTACAAAAGAATCTATCATATTAGAACTTTCATCTATTAAAAAGAAAGCTAAGTACTATAAAATAAAAAATACTAACCTTTATATAAGC
>CAMVAN010000049.1 GCA_947165475.1 uncultured Caryophanales bacterium
AATCCTGGTTTTGTAAAACTTGGACAAATGTTAGGAAAAGAGAGACTTTTTTCTTATATTAAAAAATTTGGTTTTGGAGAAAAAAGTGGGATTGATTTAAATGGTGAAGGAACAGGAATATTATTTCCAATGGAAAAGATTGGTAATGTTGAACTTGCTACTTCAGCTTTTGGGCAAGGTATTAGTGTTACTCCTATACACCTTACTGTCTAATAAATGATACCGTTACTATAATTTGAAGATAGATTGGTAAATATACGAAAAAGTATATTTTTGAGTTTAATTATGGAGCATATATAAATATATCATTGTAATTGAGTGTAAAAAAATAAGATAACATAATAAATGTATTCCATTGCAAATTTTTATCTCACAACAAAAGTATAATTTTCTTACAAGATGTACGGAAATATCAATATAAATGTAAATTTTTGTAAGAAAAAAGGTAAAATGTATATAGATGTGAGTTTCTTTGTATAGAAAAACAGAAGAATTTTTAAGAAGTACATTGTATAGTATATATACAAGAATTATTATCTAGTGGTGTCGGAGTTTCTTTTTTTTACGATAATATTAATTCTAAAATATAATGAATTAGTTGACATTATTAAATATTACGTTATAATAATTTTTGTAAAAGGGGCATGTTTTTAGATTAGGTTCAAGAATAGTTTATGGAGAAATAATGGAATAGTTTTTGTTTTTTTATAATAATTGTAATAGATGAATTAGTCTAAAGTTTAAGAGAATAATTATAAATTTTTATTAGTAAGTTAGGTAGGTTTATATGGTATTAAAAGATGAGTTAAGAGAACAATTTTATTTTTTTAAAAGACAACCACATGAAACTAAAAAAGAGTATAAAAGGAGAATTAGGGCAAGAGGTCAAGAATTACTTGATGGAAAAAACTGTTCATTAGAAGATTTTATTCGTTTTAAAGCATTATATAATTGCCGAGGCCATATTTTAATGATGCACTCTGAACAGTATACTCTTAGGAAAGGGACTGCTCAAGATTATGAAAAATATGTTGATTTAATTTTTTTCGAGTTTTTAGATGAAGAAAAGTTTCAAAGTGAAAAAGAAAAATTATATGATGAGTTTATATTAAAATGCAATAAAGGCAAGTTTTCTTCTGATGAATTGGATTTTGATTATAGACATGATAAACCATTTTATGATGAATATTTAGAACAGTTATATGCAAAAAAAGTTCGAGGGAAGGTTATAGAAAAGAAAAGAAGAGATTATTATAAATAATATTATTTATTTTAATATTCAAAGATTATTTAAAGAGAAACTATATGTTTTTCTTTTTTTTGGAATAAAACAAATAACTAAATGAAGTTTATTTTTATGTAGTTATTATAAAATTTATAATGATAGATAGTTGATAGTTTTTAATTTTTTGTAGAATTTAATATCTTAAGTTCTTTTTTTTATTTAAAAAAATATACTATAACGAAAGGATAAAGTATATGAAAAGTATAACTAAGGTTCCGTTAAAGATTATAGAGTTGGAAACAAGTATAAAATTACTTGAATTTTTAAAAAGAAATAATACTATTGATGATGGAATTTATAATTTTTGTATTAATAAACTATTAAATAAAATAGAATTTGAAAAACAAAAACAAGATGATCAATATATAGATGATTTAAATAATTATAAATTATTAACTTAGGAGGTGTGATTATGGACTTATATACAGTTAGGAATAATATTATGAAAGGTGTTCCACTGCAAGAATTATATTTAAGAGTTTGTTTTTATGCAAGAGTATCTACTGATAAAGACGAACAATTACATTCTTTACAATCTCAAATATCTTTTTTTAATGATTATATTAGTAAAGTTCCTAACTGGGAATTTATAGGGTCATATATTGATGAGGGAATATCAGGTGCTGGAGTTGAAAAACGTGAAGAATTTTTAAGAATGATCCAAGATGCTAAAAGACATAAATTTGATTTAATACTAACAAAAGAAATATCAAGATTTTCAAGAAGTACATTAGATAGTATTATGTATACACAAGAGCTTTTATCTAATGGCGTTGGTGTATATTTCTTAAATGATAATATTAATACAATATTACCTGACTCTGAACTTAGACTTACAATAATGTCTTCAATTGCTCAAGATGAAGTTAGAAGACTATCTGAAAGAGTTTCATTTGGTATGAGGCGTAGTATTGATAATGGTGTGGTACTGGGATGTTCTAATATTTATGGTTATGTAAAAGATAAAGGAAAATTAGTAATAGATGAAACTCAAGCAGAAATGATAAAAATAATATTTGATAGATATGCTAATACTGCTGATGGATTATCTAAAGTATCAAGATATTTATATAATTTAGATTATAAAAGTAGAAATGGCAAAAGAATAGATACAACAATACTTACTAGAATAATAGAAAATCCTAAATATAAAGGGTATTATTGTGGACATAAATCTAAAGTATTAGACTATCGTACTAAGAAGAAGAAAAGATTAGATGAATCTGACTGGATTGTTTATAAGGATTATGATAATGTTCCACCAATAGTATCTGAAGAGCTATGGAATAGAGCTAATGCCAAACTAAAACAAAGACAAGCTAGTTTCACTAATCGAGCAATTAATAAAAAAGTATTTCAAAATAGATATACTTATTCAGGTAAAATTTATTGTGGATGTCATAATCTTACATATCACAGATCAAGTGCTGGAAAAAGAAAAAAAAATCCTGTATGGGAATGCCAAGTATATAGGCGTGAAAGTTTGAAAGGTTGTTCTAATCCTAGAGTATTTGAACTAGAGCTTGATGAATTATTTAAAAATATGATTAATAAATTATTTAAAAGAAGAAATAATATCTTTGATGAAATATTAAATGTATGTAAAAAATATTTAGAAACTAATAATAACGAAATTGAAATAGAAACTTTAGAATCAAAGATATTCGTTTTAAATAAGAAAAAAGATAAATTATTAGAACTTGTTATGGAAGAGTACTTATCTAAAGAAGATTACAAAAAACAAATAGATTTAATAAACGAAGATTTAGTTATTTATCAAAATAAAATAAAAAAATTAAATAATAATAAAAATGATAAAAACTATATAGAAAATAAAATTAATGAAATTAATAAGGCATTAGAGAAATGTTTAGATGATGATAAATGTTATAATGATGTATTTAATGAGATAATAGATAAAATAATAGTACATAAACAAGGCAATCGACAAATTAAATTAAATATTTTTATTAAGACAGGAGAAAGTGTATGTGCTGCTTCTGATAATTTAGGTAAAAGGTTTCATTTATTGGACTCTGTTACAACAAGTTATGGCGGTTTCTGCTGTTGTTAATGGTGGATATTTATATAAACCTTATATTGTTAAAAGTATAAGTGATGATGTGAATACTATCGTTCAACAAAATAGTAATGTTTTAAGAAGAAAAGTAATTAGTTCGGAAACTTCTTCTATTATGAGAATTGCACTAGAAAGTGTTGTTGCTAAGGGGGGAGGAAAAAGTGCATATATTGAAGGATATCGTATAGGGGGAAAGACAGGTACTGCTCAGAAACAACAAAATGGTGTTTATTTAGTTAATAATTATATTATGAGTTTTATGGCTGTTGTTCCATCTAATGATCCTCGGGCTGTTTTGTATTTAGCTATTGACAATCCTAAAAATACTGCAATGTTATCTAGTTATACAACTACACCAATTGCTAGAAGAATTTTGCTAGATATTATAGAGGCTTTAAAAATACCGAAACAAGAAGCTGGAATGGAAAAAGATTTGGAATGGAATGATAAATTAACTTATGAAGTACCTAATGTTGTTGGTTTAAATGTAAAAGATGCTAAAAAACAATTATTTAATTTTGATATTAAGCTTATTGGAAACGGAGATATTGTATATGAACAATCTCCCAAGGCTGGAGAGGTAATTGAGGATGGTAGTAAAATAAGACTCTATATTAATTAATATTTTACAATTTTTTACGTTTTCATTTTTTAGGATTTCTTTTCTTTATAAGAAAATGGTTATCAATTCAAATTAAATATGATAAAATTAAGTGTAGTATTTATAAAAACAATGGAGTGGAGTGTATTGTATGAATGAAACTATTGGTTCTAAAGGTGGACATAATGATAGAAGACGTTCTTTAATTATTTCTAAAAAGAAAAAGGAAAAATTAAAAGAAGAACAAGAAATAAAAGAATTAGAAAAATCCGTTAAAAAAGCCCGCAAATATGTTTTGATAAAAGCCACTCCTTTAATTATTCTTGATGGAATTATTCAATTAGTTAGTCCTTCTAATAATCAGAAAGATGAAATAGATGAATCTAAGGATGAAGAACTTGTTTATATTGATGATTCAAATAAAAAAAGTAATAATAAAAGTAATAATGCTCCTACTAAAAAAGCTAGAAAAAAGATTATTTCTGTTAATGGAAATGATATTGTAGTTTCTATTCCCCATAATAGGAAAAATATTAAGAAATCAAGCCATGATGAAATAGAATTATTAGAAGATGAAGAAGATAAGAAGGAGATAGCAAATCATAATAATAAGGAAATAAAGGATAATAAGAAGAAAGATTTTAATCCAGTTCCAGAATTAATTCCTATTTCTATAGGGGAAAAGATTATTAATAATCTTTCTTCTAAACCAGTTGGTAGTTCTCAATCTTCTGATGAGATGAAAATTATAGATGATATGCTTTCTACATCAGAAGAGTTAAAAAAAGTTAAGTCAAAAAAGATTGTTGAAGCCTATGAAAAAGAATTAAAAGATATACGTTATGATTTAAGATTATTAATTGATGAGTATAATCATTTAGTTGATGATGAAGAAAAAATATTATTTAGTGATGAAGCAGCTGATTTATTAGATAAACTTACTTCAATTATTTCTAAACTTGAAGAGTTAGAAAAAAAGATACAGGTTGATGATATTGATAAATATGATGATAATTATATTTATTATTTAATTGAGGAGTATATGAAGGAGTTTAAGAATCAAAAGATTGTTGATGAGTTAAAGGATTCTCCATTATATATTGATATTGTTAGAAAAATAGAAGAACTTCAACAAAAAAAAGATATTTTATCTGAACAAGTCGAGGAAAAGAAAATTGATTATGAAGATCGAGAAAAGAAGTTTAATGAATTAAAAGAACAATTTCATAAAATTGATCAAATTAATAAAGAATTGTTAGATTTTCAGTATGAGCAAGATGCTTTATTGCAAGAAGCACGTGAAAAGGTTAGAGATGCTTTGACTGTAGAAGAAAAAGTTAAGGTAGAAATGAAAATTTTAGATAATCAAAGTAGAAGATTATTAAGGTTGATTGCTTTACGTATGTTTTTTCCTGGGAGCTTTTCTGCAAAAGCAATTTCTTCTTCTATTGCAGCTTATCTTTTGTTTACTCGTCAATTAATTGAACCAGAGACTGTTACAAAAAAATACAAAGTAATTAAAGTAATTGATTATGGTGAGGATATTAAGGATAGTATTTCTTCATTAGAGGGTGCTATTGATTTATTAGTCAAAACTGGAAGACAAGTTGATAAATTGATAGATGATATTCATGATAAATTTAATGATTATATTGGTGTTGTAAAAGAATGTGATTATTTATTATATGATTTGAAAAAAATTAAGGATAATATTAAAGAAAAAGAGTATGAAATGGAAAGAATTAAGAAAGAACAAGAAAATGTATTAAAAGAAAATAATGCTAAGGTTTTGAAAATAGGTGAATATCCTATTGAAAATGTGTAAATATAATTGTAAAGTTTTTTTAATCTATCATATTGTTTATATGATTATGATATAATGTTTTAGGAATGGAGTGGTTATATGTTATTATTAACCAAAGCTGTTTTTGCAATAATGATTGGTTTTTTGTCTTCTGCTATTTTGGGACTTATTTTGTTACCAGTTTTAAAGTATTTAAGAGTAGGACAAAAAATATCTATTTTTGTGCAAGAATCACATCGTAAAAAAGAAGGTACTCCAACTATGGGGGGGTTAATTTTTATTATTCCTACTGTAGTAGCTACTTTGTTATTGATTTGTACAAATCGAATTAGTTATACTTCCAATTTAGGAATTGTTTTGCTTGTTTTTATTGGCTATGCCTGTATTGGTTTTTTAGATGATTTTTTATCTATAAGAAAAGCGGATAATGAAGGATTGACTACTTATCAAAAACTCTTTATGCAAGTTGTGATTGCTATTGGATTTTTCTATATTTATATGAGAAGTGGTGGCCAAACTGCGTGGGTTGTTGGAACGTTACATATTGATTTAGAGCTTGGTTGGCTGTATGGCCTTGCAATTTTATTTGTTTTAGTTGGTGCTAGTAATGCAGTTAATTTAACAGATGGGTTAGATGGCTTGGCAGGAGGATTATCTGCAATTGCTTTTATTGCATTTGCTTTAATATCTTTATCTGTTGGATTTGAGGATATTGGTATATTTAGTTTAATACTTGTTGGGAGTTTAGTTGGATTTTTAATTTATAATTCTCATCCAGCAAAAGTGTTTATGGGGGACACTGGTTCTTTAGCATTAGGAGCTGTTATGGGGGCAATTGCAATTTTAACGCATAGAGAATTAACTTTATTAGTTGTTGCTTCTATATTTGTTATTGAGACGTTAAGTGTCATTTTACAAACATTTTGGGTCTTAGTTTTTCATCGTAAGTTATTCTTAATGACTCCTATTCATCATCATTTTGAGAAACTTGGTTGGTTGGAAACTGATATTGTTAAACTTTTTTGGGTTGTAGGATTAGTTTTATCTATGGCCGGTATTATATTTGGTGTATGGGTTTAGAACTTTATAAGTTCTTTTTTTTTTATTTATTCATATTATTTTATAGGTGATTGGATGAAAAAAATGGATTATAATTTATTGTTTGTAGTTGTTTTATTATCCATTTTTGGATTATTAATGGTTTATTCCTCTTCTAATATTTGGGCTGATTATAAATTTCATGATTCTTTTCATTATCTGAAATATCAATTTTTATTTTTTATTGTTGGAATCGTATTTGTATTTTTAATATCTAAAATTCATTATAGGTTTTACTATACTCATGCTAATCATATTTTGTTATTTAGTTTAATTTTATTAATACTTGTTTTAATTCCTGGTATTGGTAGTATTCGAAATGGGAGTAGGAGTTGGTTTGGTATTGGTTCCTTTGGTATTCAACCTAGTGAGGCAGCAAAAATTAGTATTTTGATATTTACGAGTAAATATTTATCTAGGAGTAATAGTTATATTAATAATTATATAAAAGGAGTATTTCCTATTTTATTTATGACTTTTCTTCTTTTTGGTCTTATTATGCTTCAACCTGATTTAGGAACAGGAACTATTTTATTTTTATCTGTCATAGCTTTATTATTTATTGCTGGAGTTAATTTGAAATTCTTTTTATGTGGTGGCTTTATAGGACTTTTTGGTTTAATAGGATTAATAATTATAGCTCCATATCGTCTTCAGAGAATTACTTCTTTTCTAGATCCTTGGAAAGATCCTTTAGGTACTGGTTTTCAAATGATACAAAGTCTATATGCAATTGGACCCGGTGGTTTACTTGGAGAAGGTTATTTAAATTCTATTCAAAAACATTTTTATTTGCCAGAGCCTCAGACTGATTTTATTTTTTCTATTATTACGGAAGAGTTTGGATTTATGGGTGCAATTATTGTTGTTTTTTTGTTTTCAATTATATTATATCGTGGTATTTTTATCGCGACTCATTGTGATGATTTATTTGGAAAATATTTATCTTTTGGAATTGTTTTTCAGTTAATATTTCAGGCTTTATTAAATTTAATGGTTGTAGTAGGATTAATACCTGTTACTGGAGTTACTCTTCCATTTTTAAGTTATGGTGGAAGTAGTTTATTAGTAAGTATGGTAAGTGTAGGAATTTTACTTAGTATTTCCAGAAACTTAACTTATTAGTAATTGTTTTTTTATGATGTTTATTGACAAAAAACAACATTTGTGGTATAATTTGCATAGTTTTTAGGGGGAATAGTATGAATAGCTATTTTAATATGTCTTGTAATGAAAATTTATTTGAAATTAGATTAGATTCAATACGAGGATTAGTAAGTAAAGCTACTTTAAAACATTTAGAAGAATACAATATTATTATGGTCGGTGACTTATTAAAAAAGTCATGTAATGATGATTTTATAAATCTTCTTTCAAATTCTAAATTAATGGTTGATAAAGAAACTTTGGATGTTATTAAATATTTAAAATGCAAATATTTAAATGTTGATCCTCAAATAGATTTTTCAAAAGAGTATTTCTTTTTATTTCAATTTGGATTTACTCGTAGAACTCATAATGCTCTTGCTCTAATGAGAGTTAGGAACGATAATATTTTTGAATTATTAGATCCTAATAATAAAAAAAGATACTTGAATAATTATAGGCTTATAGGTGAGACTGTATATGATGAAGTAGTATGTAAACTATCAATTATTTATAATTATTATAAGCAAAAGTATCAACAGGATTTGATGATGGCTGAGGCTAATTCCGTTAAATTTCTTTTACCGGAATTTAAATATAATTGTGATGAGATAATGAATTTACTTTTAAGTGAAAAGTTATCTTTAGAAAGTAGTCAAGAGTTACTAGATAGAATAGAGTCTTTAAAAATGATGCTTTATGAGTATAACAATGCTCATTTTGTGGAAAAGAAAAAAAAGCTTTAAAGCTTTTTTTATTTTATTATACTTACAAATTCATCTAGAGTAATATCATCTAGTATAGGATATCTTGTTATTAAGTAGTTATTTTGATTTCTATTTGCTCTTCTATTTCCTCCAATGAATGCTATTCTAAAGTTTAAGTCTTTAAGTGCTTGAAGTGACTCTTTATCATATGAATAGAATGGGAAACAGAATGATGTATTATCACCACTTAGAATATTTAGTGATTTTTCTAAATCTTCTTTTACTGTTTTGTAGTCTGAGCATGCTACCATTCCTCTTCCATCTGGACATCTTGCTTCATAATGTAGGTCAAATGAATGTGATTGGACATCTAGATATGGTGATTGATAATCACTTAGTTCTCCCCATGCAGTTATGAAAAATAATGTTGCATGTTGTTTATATTTTTCTAGAAGAGGTATTAATTTATTTCCATTAATTTTACTAGTACCTATTCCTCCATCATCAATTGTTAATAATACAGAGTGTTTTGGTAATTCTATAAGACCTTCTTTCCAATCTGTAAATTCATTAATTGTTAGAGCTTTATAATTATTTTCTGTTATCCATTTTAAATGTTCTTCAAATTTGCTTGCTTCTAAGCATATTGATTCATTGCATTTTTCTCCAAGAGAGGAATCAAAGAAAAAGTGATAGTTTACAACAGGAATGTCAGTTGCGATATCTTCTTTATTTGTAGGAGTTATTTCTTCTCCTTTTGCCATTTTTAAGTAATCATCTATTACTGTATATTTTGTTGGTTGATATCGATTTAATTTTTTTAAGTCTTCTTTTCTTTCTGATTTTTTATTTGTTGTTACAAAGGAAATGGAATCATTTTCTTTTATAACTGGAATACTTATTTTATATTGTTCTTCAATACTTTTAACAAATTCATTTTCTTCACTTGTTGTAAGTAAAATAGCTTTTTCTTTTAAATTAATGTATCCTTTTACAAATTTTATATAATCATCTTTTGTTATAAAGTAATATTTATTATTTTTTAATAATTCTATATGTCTTTTTACACTTTCTGTTAATAGACAATTATCATCTTGACAGGTATTATTTATTTTTTCATAGTGAATAACACTAACTGAGTTATTATTTGTGTTTTTATTGTTAATTTCTTTAATATTTTTATTTTTTTTAATTTTAAATATTTGATTTAAAAAATTAATATAGTAATAATTATCATCGATAGATTCTAATGACATTGTCATTCCTTTAAAAATGGTAATTATTTTTTTATTATCTTTTATTAAATCAGTTTTTGATTTTGTTTGTATTTTTGTTTGTAGAGATTCATATATATTATTATCTTTCTTTTCTTTTTTTAAATTTGTATTATTTTTAATATCCTTATAGCTTATATAAAGGTTAGTATTTTTTATTTTATAGTACTTAGCTTTCTTTTTAATA
>CAMVAN010000050.1 GCA_947165475.1 uncultured Caryophanales bacterium
ATATCCTTTTTGTATAATATAATCTATTGTTGTTGATAGTTCTTTTTCATTATAAGAGTTATCCTCTATAGTAAATATTTCTCCATTTGATAAATTTTGTTTTATATTTTTATAAAGATTATTTTTTATAACAAGAGATGGTTTTACAGTATGTAGTTTTAATTTATTACATAAACTAAGTATTTCTTCATTATCTATTTCACTATAACAATATTTACTTTTTTTATTGGTTATAGTTTCTAAATAATAAAGAGATGTTTTAAAGTATTTTTCATTGTACTCATTATTATAACTTAATAATTCAAACTCATGATGAGTTTTTTCTTTTTTTATAAAACTTATATTATTTTCTAAAAATGTTCCATCTATAAAAATAGTTACTGGAATATTTTTATTATTTAAGATACTTAGATAGTTTTCTTTCCTATCTTTTATAATTAATATAAGAGAAATTTTTCTTTTATTTGGATTTCCTTTTATAATATATTTATTATAATTATTTGTTATTGATATTGTTGGAGATACTTCTTTCGTTTCAATTAATGTTTCGTTATATGCTCCATACTTTTTCATATTATTATAGCTTTTATTATAATCAATTACTCTTCCATTTTCTCCTGTAATAATGTTTTTTCCTATAATGGTTGCATTTATTGATTTTTTTTCATATGATTTATTCATTTTTATTTGTTTCATAATTGGATCATTATTTCTTATCATTACCATTCTATGATTTATATAGTAAAAACTAAAAATCGTTAGAAGTATTGTTATGGTATACTTTTTTGCTTTTTTCATTATTTCACCTATATTTATATATGAAAAAAAGTCCATTTTCATGAACTTTTTAAGCATTTTTTTTATTATAATAAATATAGTAACTACCTATTGCTAAAGTAATTGTTCCTAATAGAATCGTTATATTTTCTTTTGTTCCTGTATCAGGAGCATCTACTATTTGTGTACCATTATTTGTACTATTATTACTGTTTGTATTTGATTTTTCACTAGTGGTATCTGTAGTATTTTCTTTTGAAGATGAACTTGTTTCTTTATTTGTGTTATTTTCTTCAGTTGTAGTATTTGTATTATTATTTTCGTTAGTATTTTCAGAATTACTTTCTGAATTACTTGTTGAATTATTATTAGAAATACTATTATCTTGAATAGTTCTTATTCCAGTACCAGCACTTGCGTTTTTATTTGTTTTTCCTTTATTAGCAACATTAGAAATAATAATAATCATTAATGCAATTATAATAGCAATTATTACCCATTTTATTATACTTTTAATTAAATCAAACATTCCAAACTCCCTCCATTTGCGTTATTATATCATACTTTTTTCTAAAATGGAAGAAAAACTTTCTAAAATAAAGGAAAAAGAGGTTTTACTCTTTTTCTACTTTTTCTTTTTCTTTTTTTGTTTTTGGTTTTGGTAAAGCATCTTTTCTTGAGAAGTTTTGTCTTCCTCTTTTATCCATTCCTAGAGCTTTTACTATAATTTCATCTCCAACTGAAACAACATCTCCAGCTTTTTCTACTCTTTCATGGGCAAGCTGAGATACATGTACTAGTCCTTCACAACCTGGCCATAGTTGTACAAAGCAACCAAAGTCTTCTACTTTTACTACTTTTGCTTCATAGATTTTTCCTACTTCTACTTCTCTTACGATTTCTTCAATCATTGCTCTTGTTTTATCTATTATTTCTTTATCTGAATGATAAATAATTACTCTACCATCATCTTCTAGTTCTACTTTTACAGCGTTTATATTTGTTACTTCTCTAACATTAGATGCATCACAGATGATTTTTGTAATCGTTTCTCCACCTTTACCAATAACATCTTTTATCTTTAATGGATTAATCATAAATGTTTCCATCTTTGGAGCATATTTAGATACTTCTTTTCTTGGTTCTTTTATTTGTTTTCTCATTACATCTAATATCTGCATTCTTGCTTTTTTTGCCTGTTCAAGTGCTTCTTTTAATATTGCTTCTGTAATACCACTTATTTTAATATCCATTTGTAAAGCTGTTATACCATATTCTGTACCAGCAACTTTAAAGTCCATGTCTCCTAGATGATCTTCCATTCCCTGAATATCTGTTAGTATTGTATATTGATCTTCATGAGTAATTAATCCCATAGCAATTCCAGCAACTGGAGCTTTAATTGGCACTCCTGCGGCCATTAAGGACATGCATCCAGCACATATACTTGCTTGAGAACTTGATCCATTTGATTCTAGTATTTCTGATACAACTCTTATTGTATATGGGAACTCTTCTTCTGATGGGATAACTTGTGATAAAGCTTTTTCCCCAAGTGCTCCATGTCCGATTTCACGTCTTCCTGGTGCACCATATCTACCTGTTTCCCCTACTGAAAATTGTGGGAAGTTATAATGTAACATAAATCTTTTTTGATCTTCCATACTTAAACCATCTAATATTTGATGTTCATTTAAAGCTCCTAAGGTTGTTATTGATAGGGCCTGAGTTTCCCCTCTTGTAAATAGTGCAGATCCATGAGTTCTAGGTAATAAATCTATATCCGTTGATAATGGTCTTATTTCATCCATTTTTCTACCATCTGCACGTAGTCCTTCTTTTACAACAATGCTTCTAAATAAATTGTATTCAATTTCTTGAACTACCATATTTACTTTAACAAGTAATTCTTTTAATTCTTGTTCTTTCATTGTATCTTCGTTTTCTTTTGTAAATAGTTCAATCATTTCTTCTTTTATTTCATCAATAGTAGAATATTTTTTTAACTTATCTTTAATTCGAAGAGCTTTATCCATTTTTTTAGTAATAAGAGAAGATATTCTCTCTTTTAATTCTTCTTCTGGAGTTAGAGTTTCATACTCCATTTTTTCTTCTCCGATTTCTTTTATTATTTTTTCTTCAAATTTAATTAATTCTTTTATAGCTTTATGTCCAAACATTAAAGCTTCTAACATTATTTCCTCTGGTACTTGTTTTGCACTTGATTCTACCATGTTAATTGCGTCTTTTGTTCCTGCTACTGTTAATTCAAGTTCTGATTTTTCACATTCTTCTGGAGTTGGATTGATAATAAATTTTCCATCAACTCTTCCAACTTTTACTCCCGCTATTGGTCCATTAAATGGTATTTTTGAAATAGATACTGCCAAAGATGATGCAAACATTGCTGTTAACTCTGGTGAACAGTCTTGGTCAACTGATAAAACTGTTGAAATAACTTGTACTTCATTTTTAAACCCTTCTGGAAATAATGGTCTCATTGGACGATCTATCATTCTTGCTGCTAAGGTTGCTGCTTCACTTGGTCTTCCTTCTCTTTTAATAAAACCTCCTGGTATTTTTCCAACTGAATATAGTTTTTCTTGATAATTGATTGTCAATGGAAAAAAATCTGATAATAGATTAGCTGTTTTTGATACCACAGCAGCAGTTAATACTACTGTATCGTTATATCGAACTAAAACTGCTCCACTAGCTTGCTTTGCAAGTTCCCCATGCTCTACTACTATTTTTCTTCCATGAAAGTCTAATTCAAATACTTTTTTCTTACTTTTCTTCATACTAAAACCTCTCTTTAAAAAAAAAATAGACACTGAAAAAAATGTCTACTTTCTTAATCCTAATTTTTTAATAACTTCACGATAACTTTGAATATCTTTTTTTGCTAAATACTGTAGTAAATTTCTACGTTTTCCTACTTTTCTAAGTAAACCTCTACGAGAATGGAAATCGTGAATATGTACTTTTAAATGTTCTGTTAAATCATTAATTTCTTTTGTTAATATAGCTATTTGTACTTCAGCAGAACCAGTATCTTTTTCATTCTTAGCAAATTCTTTAATAATAGATTGTTTTTCTTCTTTTGTTAAAGCCATTTTCTTTTTCCTTCCTTTCTTTTTATTCGCCACTACCAAGGGTAAGTCGGAAATCTCTTACTCTGAGTATTGGTATTGCTAGGTTTTTCCCAGCGATATTTGTATTATATTATATTTATTCTTTATTTGCAATGTTTTTTTGTTTTTTCCTTTTAAAACTTTCTATTTTATGATATCTTTATAATGGTGATTGTATGAAATGTGTTAATTTAAAAACTAAAAATATAATTCGTGGAATAATTGTTTTTTTCTTGTTTTTTTATAGTGTTTATTTACAATATATTCCTGTTTTGTTATTTAAAATGGATGTTCATAATATTAGTCCTGTAGAAAGTGTTCTATTATCTACTTTTTCTAGTACTATAGTATTATTTATTTTATTTTTTATTTATAGAAAAGATTTAATAAGAGAATTCAAAATTTTTAAAGACAATTTTATTGAAAATATTGATATAGGTTTTCGATATTGGATGTTAGGCTTGTTTATAATGATGATTTCAAATGTTATTATTACCTACTTTTTAAAAGGTGGGGGTGCTAATAATGAAGTTGCCGTTCAAAAAATGATTAAAACTCTTCCTTGGCTTATGGTAATTGATGCTGGTATTATTGCTCCTTTTAACGAAGAAATTGTATTTCGTAAAACTCTTAAAGATATTTTTAATAATCCAATAATATTGTGTATTTTATCTTTTCTATTCTTTGGTGGAGCCCATGTAATTAGTGATGCTAAAACAATAACTGATTATTTATATATTATTCCATATGGAGCCCTTGGAGCAAGTTTTGCCTATAGTTATTATAAAACAAATACAGTTTTCACTTCCATGTCAATGCATATCTTTCATAATACTGTTTTAATACTTTTATCTATTTTTATTTTGTAATATGTGTAAAGTTATTATAAACAATTGTAAAGTTTATTTACAATTGTTTTTTAATTTGTTACTCTTGAATTGTAGCAAGATTCATTGCATATAAAATTATTTGAAGGGTGGTGAAATAAATGGACGGAGTAAGACAAGATTATTCAGCAATGTATCAAATCTCTGAAGATATCCAAAGTAAAGCTCAAGATTATTGGAAATTAAAAGAAGAGTTATACCAAGAGTTTAATAGTCAATTAGGTGATGGTGACACTGCTGCTTGGGGTGGTAATAGAGCTCGTGTTTTACTTGATAAATTAAAAAAAGAAGAACTAACTTTTGAGGAAGTTCGTAGTAAAATCGAACATTTAGCTGATAACTTGAACGAACAAGCAAGAGCTTGGGATAGATTTGAAAATAGTGTTTAATTATTATTAAGGAGGTTTTTATGAATTCAGGTTCTTCATCTCAAATACAATATGAAAAAGTTAAACAATTAATTGATTTTGTTGGAGAAAAAGGAACTCAGTTTTCTGAGGTTTTTCAATACTTAGCTGGAGATACTGCTAGCAGAGTTGCTAATGTATATGGTGGTGCTGCTGCAGAGACTTTTAATACTAAATTAAAAACTATTGCTGAAAAAACTGATGAACTTCTTCATTCTTTAATGACTTCAATTTCAGAAGAATTTAACTTTAATTTAGAAGAATATAAAAAATTAAATGCAAACTTAGAGAGCAATGCTCAAAATTTAAATTAAGAAATTATTTTTTAATTTCTTATTAGTGTGGATTAATCATTAATCCCTACTAATAAGCAATTAATTTAGGAGGTATAACAATGGGAGATCATAAAATATCTATTGAGCAAATATATTCTAGAAGTTCTGGGGATGATAATGTTGATGTAATATATGAAGAAAAAATTGATGAGGGTAATTTAGAACACATATTAAATGAATTTGTTAATGAGGTAGATACATCTGTAAACGATTGTAATAAGAAAATTGAATATATTGATGGTGAACTAGAAAAAACAAACTCTAATGCTTTTTATCATGGAAGTGAAGCTTCAAAACAGCGTAATAAGCTTACTACTGCGTCTCAAGATTTTGAAGAATTAAAACGCAATCGTCTTTATAGTGATATATCTTCTATTATTGAAGCAGTCAAACTGTATAATAATATGCTATGCTCTCAAAAATGGGTTGTACGTATAAATCTATGTAATAAAAAAATTGAAGAAATAAATGGTAAACCCCCCGTTAATATTAGTATAGAAAACCCAAGAAAACAAGGAGATCTTTCTATGAATTATCCATGTAAAAAAGAAGTTGTTGTTGATGAAATTTATAAAGATACCTATGTTCCACTGGTAAATGAGGTTTTGGATGATGGTCATTATAGAATAACTTGGACCATTACTAGAACGGTATGTATTGAGGAAACGGCTAACAAAAATAACGTTATAGATTTGGAAGCTAAAATTAAAAAAACAGGAGCTGAATTACTTTATGATGAAAGTAAAGCTGTTTGGTATGATTAATGAATGGAGAGATAGATTATGAATAATGGTTATTCTTATTATGATAAATCTGATTTTGAGGGTTCTTTAGAGCAATCAGTTAACATTGAAGCAAATATTGAAAATTTAGTTTCTATTGTTAGTAGTTTGGGTTCAAAACTTGACTCAAGGGTTCAAGAATATTTTAAAGGTCCACTTGATAGTCTTGAAAAGTCAAGTAATAATTTGAGTGATGATGCTTCTAGTATTAATAATTTTCATAATTGGTTGCAAGATGGTTATAATGATTATCAAGAGACTGCACATCAAACTGAAGAAATAGCAAATGGCGCTGGTAGTCTTGGTGGCTCAGGCGGCGGCTTAGGTGGTGGTTTAAGCAATATTGCAACTGAGCTTTCTCCTTTTTCTTCTAATCGTACTGCTGATGCTAGTGGAGCAATATCTGGTGGTGTGTCTGATCCAATATCTTCATCTGGTTCTGATGGGAACTTTGGAAGTGGTTCTTCTACATCAAGTTCTTCTGATGGTTTAGGAAGTTCTGGTTTTGGAGCACAAAATTCGTCAGGTAATAATGCCTCTGCTATTGCAGCTGGTGCTTTGGGTGCTGGTGCTTTGGGTACTGGTGCTTTGGGTACTGGTTCTAGTACGATTACAACTACTGGTTCTAGTAGTTCTTCTAATGGAAGCCTTTCTGGCCAAGCTTATAATGGTGATGTTGCTAGAAGTAATTCAGCTGCTATGGGAGAATTAAATCAAATATTGGGTGATAGTGATGAGAAAGATGATGAGGATGATGATAAAAAGGATCCTGGAGATTTAATTGGAAATGATATTTCAAAAGAAGCAAAAAATAAAGTTGATAAAATTATTTCTAAGACGAAAAAAGTTATTCCAAAACTTCATTCATCAGAAGTCGGAGATTCTTCGGGGACTGGTACTTCTGCTGGTGGAATTGCAGCTGCTGGTTTAGGTGGTTTAGGTGTTATTGGAACTATCAGTGGTGGAATTGCTTATGCTAATAATAAATTGAACACCGATGATGAAGATGATGATGATGGTGAAGATGATGATGATGAATTAGGCAATTATGACGATAAAGAAAATGATGAAAAGAATGGTTCTAATGGAGATGGGCAAATATCCAATAAAGACTGGTTATATGGCCTTGGTATAGGTCTTGGAGCTGCTGGTATGGCAAAGAAAATAAAAGATGATAAAGATGATGAAGAAAATGAAAACTCTAACCAATAATGATTAGAGTTTTTTTATTCTGTTCCACGTTGAATTTTTTTATCTATAATAGCAATTGGAATGCATATTATTATTTGTATTATTAAAGTTAAAAAATATCCTTTCCAATATTGATCTAATAGAATCATTTTTAAATATATTAATGTATAGAACATATAATATACAATTAATGAGAATATATAATTTAAATATATTAGTAATAATGGACTTTTTGTATTATTCTGAATAAAATTAAAAATTGTTAGATTTACTAATTGACTTATTACGTATCCAATAAATTCTCCACTTATACTTGATAATATTAGTCTTTGCCCTAATCCAAATGATATTATTGCACTATAGCAAACAAATAATACTCCTGAGATTGCAATGGAAGATATTGCTTTTTTATAATCATATTTTTTATCTATATAATTTGTTATGAAATATACAAATGGTAACAAAAATATTGAGTATGATAGACTAACTCCAGCTATTGGAAAGGTATAATACTTTAGAGACTCTGTCAAAATTACTAATGTCGTTAATAATAAGATATATACCCAACATTCTTTATAGCTATCTTTATTCTTAGTTTTCTTTCTCATTTTACTATTCCTCTTTCTCTTTTTTTGGATTCATGTATGTGTAGCAAGCTACTCCTACTATTAAAACAAATGCAAACGTTGTATACGTTGTAAAGTTTCCTGTACTTGGATTTTCTGATAATTCATCGTTATTAATTATAATTATTGGATAATCTCCATCTAAATAATATTGATAAGTAATGTTAATTATATTATTATTTTTTTCTAAGGTAATTCCAAATGTATTTGTTTTCTCTTTTACTGAAATTGTATCTTTAAAATTAATATTATTCTCAACTATTTTCTTTATATTTAAATTATTATAGTAATTGTCATAATCATATGGAATTGTAGATTCTCTTTCTAGAATGGAATAAATATAAAATGCATAATCATTATTCATAATATTAACTTGATTATTATTTATTAGAATAGATCCTCCATATATGTTTAATGTAGCATTTGTCCATTCATAATAAACTTTAATTTTTTCTTCTTTTCCATCTTTTTCTAAATTTAAAATAATACTATTATTTTTTATTTCAGAGCTTTTTATTTTTATATTATCATCTACTTGAATATTTTCAATATCATCTATTATTTTCATTGTTTCTTCTTTTGTTGGAGTTTTTGCTTTTATTTGTAATGGTATTAAAATACTATATAGAAACAATATAAGTAGAATTGTTCTTTTCATTTTCATCCCCTCTATTTTATATTATTTTAACATAGATTAATATTTATATCTAGATTATTTTTTATTTCTTTTAAAAAAGAAAAAAGATTCCTAGTTAGAATCTTTTTCTCTTACTTCTTTCAATATTTTATCCATATGTTCTCCATATGAAATAGAATTATCATATATAAATCTTAATTCTGGTGTATGTCTTATATCAATCTTTTCTGCTAGTTTAGTTCGAATAAATGGAGAAGCTTTTTCTAATTCTTTTTGAATAAGACTTTTATCTTTATCCATGACTGTATAATAAATCTTTGAATAGGATAAATCATTTGTTGTTTCTGTATCGGTTATTGTTACAAACTTTAAGTCTTGGTTTTTTACTTCTCTCATTAGGATTTTACTTACTTCTTCTAAAATAGCATGATTAATTCTTTCAATTTTTATACTGGACATATATTGGCACCTCCAAATGTCTAATAAATTGAATATTTTTATCATTAAAATTATTTTCAAATACAATATCTTTTTCATTTTCCAAATAGTAATTATGAGTATCTATTGAATATACTTTTTCTAAATATAGATTATTATTTTCTTTTTCTATAAAAGCAATAACTCTATTGTCATCACTAATTTTTATACAATCATTTGAGAGATAATCTTCTATTGAGATTGTTTTTAAATATTGTTCATGAACACTTGCTATTGTTCCGGCTACAGTAGCGTAGATTATTGAAACTATTATATCATTTTCTTTTTT
>CAMVAN010000051.1 GCA_947165475.1 uncultured Caryophanales bacterium
ATTTGAGTTTAGGTAAAAATAATTCTTGACATAAAAAAAGTGAATTTGTGTTTTCCGCAGATTCACTTTTTTAACCTAAAAATAAGGAAAAACATCTCAAAATTTAGTAAAATTAAGTTATCTAAAAAAAATATACTAAACAAAAATAATTGGAGGTTTTTCCTATGAATAATTATACTATGAATGCCTATGAAGTAAAAAGAGATTTATTAAATTTTTCTAAAAAAATTTCTGAAGGTGTCAATCAACCAACTACTAAATTTATAATGGATATGCAATTTGGACTAGCGAAAAGTGGTAGTTGTTTGATATCTGAAATAGCTAGATCGTTAAATGAAGATATTAAACTGAATTACACAATAGAAAGATTATGTGATAATTTAGCTAATTTGTATGATGATGAATCAAATATAATTTTGAATAATTATCTGAAGGAAGTTAAGAAGAATGTTGATTTGAATAATCCTGTGGTCTTATTTGATGATAGTGATATCAATAAAGAATATAGTAGAAAGTTAGAAGATTTAGATAGAGTGATAGATGCATCTAGTCAAGATAAGAAAATAGTAAATGGATATCATGTGTGTGAAGCTACAATTCTTACGAAAAATGAAAAACAACCTATAAGTATCTATAGTCAGATATATTCTTGTAAAAGTAAGAATTTTGAAAGTAAAAATAAATACACAATGGAAAGCATAAATGCAGCAGAAGATTTAGTAGGAGACAATTTCATAGGAATATTTGATAGAGGCTATGATGATAATAAAATAATTGATTATATGAGTAAGCATAAATTTGTGATAAGACTAGATGATCAAAGAGTTTTATTATTAAAAGGGAAAAGACATAGTGTAGAAGAAATAGCTAAAGGAAGAAAAGGCAAAATAAAAATGAAAGCATTATTTGATGATAATGACGAAAAGGAATTAATGACTTCATATACAAAGGCAAAGTTTCCATATAATAAAAAAGAGTATACATTAGTAATTGTATATGGTCTTGGAGAAAACCCTATGAAATTACTAACCAATTTAGAATATACAGAGAAAGAAGATGTAATCAAGATAGTAAGATTATATTTATCAAGATGGAGAATAGAAGAACATTTTAGAGGAAAGAAACAAGAATATGATTTTGAGAATATGAGAGTAAGAACTTTAAAATCAATGAATACTCTAAATATGATGCTTACAATACACTTAGGATATATGGCAATGTTAAGTGATAAAATAGATAAGAAATTATTAGTAATAAAGATAATAGAGGCAAGTAAACCATTAAGAGGAAAAATTATTGTATGGCTTTCACAAATGGCAAGAGGAATAAAAGAAATATTAAAATATTGTCATACTGGGATAAAAGAATGGCAAAAGATAGAACATCAAGAGAAAATAAAACAACTACAATTAGTCCTCTAAATTAAACTAATTTAGTATTCAAAAAAAGAACATAACAATATGTTCTAACTTGGCATGTCAAAATTTTGATTTTAATTTACTTTTCAGTAAAAAAAAATATAAAATTTTGGTTCTGCATGAAAAAATAAGTAAAAAAGCAGAAAAAAACCTAAACTCAAATAATATAATTATTGACTTCTAAAGGGAATAGTATTATCATAAGTATGAATATATGAACAATCATTCATATAAAAGGAGAATATATGAACATACATAGTAAAGAGTTTTTATATGGATTAAGTGAATTTTTCAAAATATTTGCTGATCCAACAAGACTAAGAATATTAGAAGTATTAATAAATAAACCATTATGTGTAAATGATATTAGTGAAAAGCTAAATATATCACAATCTGCTATCTCTCATCAATTAAAATATCTTAGAACATCCAATCTAGTAAAAACTGAAAAAGTAGGGAAAAATGTCTTTTATAATATATCAGATAATCATATAAAAATAATACTAGAATATGGAATAGAGCATTTAAAAGAGGTGATTTAATTGAAAAAATACTGGAATAATAAACTGATTAAAATATTAGTTAGTATATTGTTATTTATATTATCTTATTTTATAAAAATAGACTTATACAAAACAGTATTATTACTAACTACATATATTATAATCTCATATGAAATATATATTGAGGCCATAAAAGAAAAAAACTTATTTGATGAAAATTTCCTAATGATTGTAGCAAGCTTAGGAGCAATTTTTATTAAGAATTATCATGAAGCTATATTAGTAATATTACTTTTTCAAATAGGAGAATATCTTGAAGATTTGGCAATTGATAAAACAAAAAAGTCAATTACAGATTTAATGAATTTAAAAATAGAAAATATTACACTAGAAAAAAAAGGAAAAGTAAGATTAGAAGAAGCTAAAATAGGAGATATATTTCTTGTTAAACCAGGAGAAAAAGTACCTTTAGACGGAATAATAATAGAAGGAGAATCATATATGGATACTTCATCTATTACAGGTGAAGTAGTTCCGAAACTTACTAGAAAAGATGATTTAGTATTAAGTGGTTATATCAATCAGAATAGTTTATTAAAAATAAAAGCAACTTCTACATCAAAAACTAGTACTGCCCAAAGAATATTAGATTGTATAGAAAATTCAAATGATAAAAAGACAAATACCGAAACATTTATTACAAAATTTTCTAAAATATATACACCAACTATTTGCTTATTAGCAATATTAATAGTATTAATACCAACCATTATTGGAAAAGATTTTAATACTTATCTATATCGTAGTTTAATATTTTTAGTAACTGCTTGCCCATGTGCTTTAGTAATATCAGTTCCTTTAGGATATTTTTGTGGAATTGGTAAATCATCAAAAAAAGGTATTCTTGTAAAAGGTAGTAAAGAATTAGAAAAACTATCAAATATAGATTATATTTTTTTTGATAAAACAGGTACCCTAACAGAAGGAGTCTTTGAAATTAATAAAATAAAAACTAATATGGAAGAAGAATACTTTCTTCAAATCATCGCATCCTCTGAAGAAAATTCCGTTCATCCTATTGCAACAGTAATTAAAGAAAAAAATAAAAAAGAATTATTAAAAGTATCTCATTATGAAGAACTCCCTGGAAAAGGAGTAAAATGTAAAATAGGAAAAGATAATATATTAGTTGGTAATGAAACTCTACTAAAAGAAAATAATATTATATTTCAACCAAGTAAAGATATTGGAACCATAGTTTATGCCTCGAAAAACAATGAATTTATTGGATATATAGTTATATCAGATAAAATAAAAGATAATAATTTTAGCGAGATAAAAAAACAAGTAAATAAAGAAATTATCATCTTATCAGGAGATAACAAAAAACAAGTAGAAGAAATCGCTAAAGAATTAGAAATAAAAACTTTTTACAATAATTTGTTACCAGTAGATAAAGTGAAGAAAGTAGAAAGTTATAAGAAAAATGGTACAACAGTATTTGTAGGAGACGGAATAAATGATGCTCCAGTATTAAAAATAGCAGATGTTGGAATATCAATGGGTAATTTAGGAAGTGAAGCCGCAATAGAAGCAAGTGATGTAGTACTAATGAATGATAATCTTAATAGTATAAATAAGGTAATAGATATTGCTAAAACAACCAAAAGAAAAGTAAAGTATAGTATCATTTTCTCTTTATTAGTAAAATTTATTGTACTATTATTGGGCTTACTAGGGAAGAGTACCATGCTACTTGCAGTATTTGCTGATGTAGGAGTAACTCTATTAGTAATTATATATGTATTAACAATTTATATTGAGAATTAGTAAATATTTAAATAAAATTGGTATAATATTATTAGAGAGTGATAATAATATGAAAAAAAATACTATAATAAAAATTTTAGTTTTACCATTAATAGTAGGAATATTTATACTAATGATTATTAATTATAATAATTATAAAGTTAGTCATGCTAAAAAAATAGTTGAACTAAAGAAGAAAGAAATAGAAGTATATGATAAAGTAAAATTAAAAGATATTATAAAAAATATAAATGGTAAAATAGAGAAAAATATAATAATTGATACATCAAAGTTAGGAAAAAAGGAAATACATTTTACTTATATAAATGATGATAATATTAAAATACCTTATCAAATATCCATAAAAGTTGTGGATAAAACCCCTCCAATTATACAATCTTTATCAACATATACAATAGTTACAAATACCAAAACAAAAAAAGAATTTGAAAAGTCATTATTTTGTGGAGATAACTATGATGATAAGCCAAGTTGCAGAATAGAGGGGGAATATTCTCTATCAGAAATAGGAGACTATAATCTTACTTTTATTGGAGAAGATAGCTCAAAAAATGTAGCTAAACAAAGTTTTACACTAAAAGTTGTGGAAAAAGAAGAAAAAAATGAAAAAAATGAAAAACATATTACAACTCCAATAAGTAATATTATAAAAAAATATAAAACAAAAAATAATAAAATTGGAATAGATATATCACATTGGCAAGGAAAAATAGATTATAAAAAAGTAAAAAAGAGTGGAGTAGAATTTGCCTATATTAGAGTAGGAAGAGGAGATGGAATAGGAAAAGAAGCTATTCTAGATGATAAGTTTGAAGAGTATATAGAAGGATTTGAAAAAGAAAAAATACCAATAGGTATATATTTTTATTCAGACGCAAATAATGATAGTACTGCTAAAAAAGAAGCTAAATGGATAATAGATAAAATAAAAAATCATAAAATAGACTTAGAAATAGTATTTGATTGGGAAAACTGGTCTAATTATCAAGAATATCAAATGAGTTTTCATAAATTAAGTACAACAGCAAACACCTTTATAAGAGAAATAGAAAAAAGTGGTTATCAAGGAATGGTATATTCCTCAAAATATTACTTAGAAAATATTTGGAAGATACTAAACCAAAGAATCTGGTTAGCTCATTATACAGAACAAACAGATTATAAAGGAAATTATAAAGTATGGCAAATATGTAATAATGGAGAAGTTCCAGGAATTGAAAATCTTACTGATATAGATATATTGTATAATAATTAAATATATTTAAAAACTTCTACAATATAATGATTACTCTTAGTACTTTTAAGAATCCCCTTATATTTAAATTTACCAATTCTTTTAATACTAAAAGTATCATTTTCCCTTAGCTTATAAGACAAATCTTTTAAATAATCATAATTTAACATAATTTCTTTTTTTCGAACCATAATAGGAATATTACTTCTACTAATATGACAAATACTTGATACAATAGTATCAATTCTGTTACTTGAAACATTTAAGAAAATAACTTCGTAACTTCTCTCATATTCTTTAAAAGTATCAACAGGTATTTCTTCTAATTCAACAGAAGCATTACGAATCATTAAAAAATTAGATTCAAAATAATTTCTTACAATTGGAAGAATATAAATATAATAGTTACCATCAATTATCAAAATATCACCAAATAATTCAGGAGCAATACTTAAAGAATACATCGTACCTAAAATATCTTGATGACGAATTTTAGTTTTAACTTTTATCTGATAAAGTAAAACTTCAGGAACTGATTTTTGATAGATAATTACTTTTTCGCTATCTTTATAAGGATAATAAATATGATAAGTTCCTTTCTTTAGTTTTCCTTTTATCAAAGATAAATCTTTTGGATCTAAGAAAAACGTACTTTGATTATTATGAAGTCTAGTTAAATTTTTTTGAATAAAATACATAATACACCTCAACAAATTACACAAATATCATAACAAAAACAAATAATAGAAACAATAAAAAAGTGAATTTGATAATTCACTTTTACTCTTGAAATAATTGATTTATTTTCTTTACAATTTTAGAATTATAATCTTCCAAAGAATGATACTTTTTCTTCTTTTTTTTCTTAAGAGAAAGAATCTTTTTACAAACATCATCAGTAAATTCTACATCGTCAATATAGTTTTTTAAATGACTTGGAATGATTAAATCTAGGTCTAAAACTTTAGCTTCTAGAAAAGCAA
The DNA here is from genome assembly GCA_947165475.1 of uncultured Caryophanales bacterium. GTDB lineage: Bacteria > Bacillota_I > Bacilli_A > RF39 > UBA660 > UBA3789. The sequence goes on from CAMVAN010000051.1 coordinate 5,969, forward strand.
TTCCTTGTCCTTCATAACGAGATTCCAAAACAAAGCCATCCATTAAGGTTTCATACTGAAATGGATTCGATTGACTTCCCAAAAAGGTAATATAGGAATCTAACTTTTCAAATTTTACCATCCTTTCAAGTTTTTTTCTCTGATTTCCATCACCAATAATATAAAGATGTATATCTTTTCTTTTCTTTATTATTTCTTTCATATCTTGAATTAAAATATCATATCCTTTTTGAAATACGAGCCTTCCAACACTGACTAAATTATATTTAGACTTATCAACAGAAAAAGATGTTTTTTCACGAGACTTATCAATTACTTCTTCAGATAACACAAGATTAGGAATAACAACAAAATGATTATGAGAAATAGAATTAACTTTTTTAAAAGGCTCTATCAATCCTTGAGAAACGCAGACATATTTGGTAAAATAAGAAAACTTTGATTGAAAGAAGAAGTGAAGAATACGATATTTAATATCATTATTTTTTTCACGCAAAACATCATTATGAACCCAGGAAATATATTCTTTCGCATCAACTGATAAACAAGCAAGGGCACATCCTTGATCATAACTATTATAATCAATTGCCAAATCATATTTTTTATCTATTTTATACGGATGAAACATTTTTAAAATCGAAAAGAAGATAAAACGCGAAATATAAGGAAGAGGCTTTAAATATATAATATTTAATTCATTTGGTAAACTCTCTTTAAAAAAATTATCATAAGAAAATAAATATAAGTCTACTTCATACTTTTTATAATCAATTACATTTAATAAATTAACAAGAGACTTTTGAATTCCACCCATACCTAAATCTCTTTGAAAAATCGCAATCTTCTTCATCTTTTATCCTCCTTTAACTTAAATATAATAGAAAGAACAAAATAAAGTCTTGTTTTTATAAGATAATAAGATATCTTAAATGACTGTGGAAGATTAGAAAAATAAGGATTATTTCCCTTAGTATGAGAATAATAATATTTTTCAATCTCTTTAATAATTTTCCTTTTTTGAGAGATAGGATTACTAGTACGAATAACTCTATTTATGGTTGCTACAAAGACTTCTTTTAATAAAAGAAATTGTATTTCATTTTCATACTTATCATAATAATTATTAATTTTTAAGTACTCTTCAAGTTCATCATATGCTTTTAAAATATCTAAATTCTTAGAGATATTTTGATTATGCATAGTAGACTGAATACGATGAAAATAATGGTAAAAAGGTTTATTAATAAAACTTATCTTTTTAGCATGTACTAATAATTGAATACTATATGGAAAATCTTCATACCAAATTTTTTCATTAAAGAAAAGCTTATTATCTTGTAATAATTCTCTTCTGTATATCTTATTTACAACAGAAGGGACACTATATAAAATAGCCTCTTGAATAGATACTTCTTTCTTTAAGTTAAGAGATACATCTCTCATAGTACCACTTTTTTCATAGTAATCACTAATATTACAAATAACAATATCACTATCATTTTCTTTTGCAGTTAAATACATTTCTTCTAACATTTCTTCATCTATAAAATCATCACTATCAACAAAAGAAATATATTCACCAGTAGCTCGAGAGATACCCATATTTCTAGCAGAACCTTGGCCACCATTTTCTTTATTAATTAAAATAATATTTTTATTTTTCTTCATATATTTTTTTATAATGTCTAAAGAATTATCAGAAGAACCATCATTTACAATAATGATTTCAATCTCTTTTAACGTTTGATTTAAAATACTATTCAAACATTTTTTTAAATAATTACCAGTATTATAAACTGGAATAATTACACTTATTTTCATAGAATCACCTAACATCTTTATTATAACAAACTTATAAAAAAAAGTCCTAAAAAAAGCAATATTATTAATAACTCGTATATTGACTTTTAAATAATAATAGGTTTATCATAAAACAAACATCAAAAAAAGGAGACATTTTATGGAAATAGATAATAATATAGTATATTATTTAGAAGATAAAGATGTTATTTTTGATAATAATTGGTATTATCACTATAAAAGTTTTGATAAAGAAAAATATAATAATATACTTAGTAAAGGATTAATTGCTCCTTATTTTAATCCAAATCATAAAGGAGATTATAAATATGTGTATACTTCAAAAGCAAATGATGAAAAGTATTCATCATTTACTAATAACTCTATATATCCTGGGTTTATTTTAAATAATTTAATGTATCCGATTAATGCCTATATGAATTATGGAGAATATGTAAACATCGCAACCCATAATGGAGGATTTCACAATATAATATTAAATATATGTTCTAGAGATGAATATCAAATATTTGAAAAAATTGAAAAAGAAAAAATTATTGGAATAATATTTAATACTACAAAAATAATTACTTATTCTGATTTATCTTCAACCCTAGAAACATTAATAGAAATAGAAAAAATATTAGAAGAAAATAACTATAATTTACCAATTCTTGATTATTATACCAAAAAAGAAATTAATAAAGAAAAAATAAAATCATTATATAAATAGCTACTTTAAAAGTAGTGTTTTTTTTAATAATGATATTATAAAGATGGTGAGAGTATAAACTATTTAATGAAATAATTAATGAATTAATTGCCAAAGATATAAGTAAAAAAATGCATCAAGAAAATCGTTATATTTTTGATAATCCAAATAACTCCAAAATAGAGTTTACAACTGCCTATGATTTTACAAAATTTATTGTTAATGATTTTTATAATGAATTTAAAGATACAATAATTAAAAGTAGAAGAAATGGAAATATTAATATAATATTCGATGAAGTTGGAAAAGAAAATTTTGAAGAATTAAACAGTTTATTTGATATATATTTTAAAAACTTTAGTGGTTTTAAAATATATAATTTATTAGATGACTTAAAATCAAATAAAGATACTGAATTAACTAAAGTCTATTATGATTTAGTAAATAAAAAAAATAAAATTATGGATAAAATGCGAATGACATCAGCAAGTAAAAAAGAAGAAACAGATAACTTATCACAAAAAAACTCACAATTGTGAGTTTTTATGGTTCTATAATAAATAGTGTTGGTGAGTAAAATCTCTTGACACTATTTTTAGT
>CAMVAN010000052.1 GCA_947165475.1 uncultured Caryophanales bacterium
TCCATCGATAATTTATTAACTTCATATCCAGCTTTTTTTACTATATTTTTGATATCTTTTTCTAAATCTTTTATTATACTCATTTTATCTCTTTTATTTGATATAAAAACACTTCATTTTCTATAGAATACTCAATTTTTATATCATAATCCTTTCTTTTTATCTTATTCGTTTTAATATTAATCGTTACTGTTGTATTACTTTCTTTTAGAGTTATTAATCCCTCTGTTTCTTTATTTTTATCAAAATAGTATACCATTTTAATAATATCATTGGTTCTTATCAGTTGTTTTTTTTCGAAGTCAAATTTTGTAATTGTATTATTATCTTCTATATATTCGATCTTGTTTTCTCTAAGAATTGCGGCTGTATTAAAATTTATTTTGTCATTATTGTTTTTTATAATAACATTTATTTTTATTTTAGACATGATATCACCAACTTCTAATACAATATTATATCATATTTATTAAAAGCTTTATATATATTTTCATGAACAATATTGGAGATTTAATTCTTTATTTTTTGATTGATTTTTCCATTCTCTGAAATCGATGCATCATTGTAGTCTTCCCCTATTATTGCTTTACAACAAGAATTAATGATATCATTATACTCTTTCGTTTGCGCTAGTCTTTTTTGTATAAAATAATCCTTACATTCTAAAATAATAGTATCATATCTCTCATTCATATATCCAATATTTGTTGATAGAAATAGTTGCATTAAATAATTTCCATACTTATCATAAGTTTCTAATACCGGTGTTCTAGCAAATAATTCTTCACTATTTATATTATAATCATCAAATATTCTTTAATAGCATCTTGTTTTAGTGATATGGTTTTATACCCTTCTCTATATAAAGTTAAATATATTGCAAATAATAGTGTTCGAAAATTAATTCTTTCATTTATTGGTGTTTTTTCAGTTATTGATAAATTTGTTTCTTCTTTCATAAGTTAATCTTCCTCCAACAGTTTTTTATATTATAACATATTATTTTTTTTATACATATTTTTCATGATATTTATCATACTAAAAATGGTGAAAATTATGAAATATCTAAAATTTATTTTTCGAGTATTTATTATTCTATTTGGTTTATCTATAGTTATTGGTTTAGCTTTATATATATATGCAAAAGCCTCTCCAAAAATATTAATTAATAGTGCAAATAATATTACATTTTATGATAAAAATAATAATGTTTTTTTTAAAGGTAACGAAAAGAAGGAATGGGTTTCTTTAGATGAAATTAGTCCATTTCTTATTCAATCTACAATATATACAGAAGATAAATATTTTTATAAACATTTTGGGTTTGATTTTCTAAGAATTGGAAAAGCTTTTTTGGCAAATATAAAAAGCAAAAAAATGGTTCAAGGTGCTTCTACAATCACTCAACAATATGCTAAAAATTTATTTTTAGATTTTGATAAAACTTTTAAAAGAAAATGGGAAGAAGCGCTATATACTCTTAGAATTGAAGCTAATTATAGTAAAAATGAAATATTAGAGGGATATTTAAATACTATTAACTATGGTCATGGAAAATATGGAATTGAAAATGCTAGTAAATATTATTTTGGAAAAAAAGCTAAGGATTTATCTCTTGCAGAAGCATCTTTATTAGCTGCGATTCCAAAAGCCCCAAGCAAATATTCTCCATTAATTGATTATCAAGCTGCTAAAAATAGACAATTATTAATTTTAGAAAATCTAAAAAATAATAATATTATTACTGAAAAAGAAGAAAATGAAGCATACAACCTAAATATTAATCTTATTGGAAAAGAGGATATCTCTGATGACTTGAGTAGTATACATTATTATCAAGATGCTGTTTTAGAGGAATTAAATACATTGGATAAAATTCCTAAAAACTACTCAAATATGAATGGTCTAAAAATATATACTACCTTGGATTATTCTATGCAAAAAATACTAGAGGAAAATGTTCGGGAAGCATTTCAAAATAAAACAGATTTGCAAACAGCAAGTGTTGTTATGGATCCTAAAACTGGAGGGGTGTATGCTCTTATTGGTGGAAGAGATTATAATCAATCTACTTATAATCGAGCAATTTCTTCTTCTAGACAGGTTGGGTCTACAATGAAACCATTTTTATATTATGCTGCCTTAGAGAATGGTTTTACTGCTAGTTCAGCTTTTTTAAGTGAGCCTACTACTTTTCCAACAAAAGATAAAAAGACATATACTCCTAGTAATTATAATAATAAATATGGTAATAAGCCTATTTCTATGGCAACTGCGATTGCATATAGTGAAAATATTTATGCAATTAAAACTCATATGTTTTTAGGATATGATGCTTTAATACAAGTTGCTAAAAGAGTGGGCATTCCGGAAAAGCTTGAGAGTATTGCCTCTTTACCTCTTGGGACAAATGAAATTAATATTTTAAATATGTCTGCTGGATATGCTGCTTTTGCTAATTTGGGATATAAAGTGGCCCCATATTTTATTACAAAAGTAACTGATGGTAATAATAATATATTATATAAAAAAGAATACAATTCTGAACTAGTACTTAATAGTAGTTTAGTCTATATTTTAAATAATCTTTTAACTGCTACATATGATCCTCTTTATATTGACTATAATTATCCTACTGCAATCAGTTTATCTTCAAAGTTAAAACATAAATATGCGTTAAAGAGCGGAACAACTAATTCTGATAATTGGAATATTGGTTTTAATAAAAACATTTTATGTTCTGTTTGGGTTGGATATGATAATAGTGATTCTCTTACCACAAAAGATTATAAATATGCTCAGAACATTTGGTATAACACAGTTGAAAAAATTGAAGAAAATGTAGATTCCAATGACGGGTGGTATGAAAAACCAAAAAACGTAGTTGGGCTTCTTGTTGAACCAATCTCTGGAAAGCCTTTATCTGATAGTAGTAAAAATACTAAATTAGTATATTTTTTAAAAGGAACAGAACCTCATATTACTGATCCTACTTTTGATGAAATATTTGATAGTGAAGAATCATAAATATATGGTTCTTTTTATTTTTACTATTTGTTGTATTTAAATAATTATTTTGTTATAATTTTAATAGAATGGAGAAGGCTTATGTTAGAATTAATTATACTTATTATTGTTATTATTTCATTTATTTTATTTATAATTACCATTTATTATAATAAATATCAACTAGTTATTATTAAAATAGATAAAGCTGAGGAAGATATTTCTTTATATCTGCAAAGAAAACAAGAACTTTTAGAAAGAGTAAAACCAATTTTAAAGAAAGAATTAAAAAAAGATTTCTACTTGTCTAGTCTAGATGATATTAATGAAAACTTTAATAATTTTGAGCTTCATGATATTTTAAAAAGAAATTATAATGAGTTATTTAAAGTTATGGATGAAAATGAAAAACTTCTTAAGAGTGATTCTTTGGTTCAGTTATTAGAAAAACTTAATATTAATGAAGAAAATATTGTTGGATCTATAAAGTTTTATAATGATACTGTAGTTGAATTTAATCAATTAGTTGTTTCTTTTCCTTCTTCTATTATTGCATTTTTTAAAAGATATAAAAAATTAGAATTTTACAATAATGAAAGAAGAGAAATATTTGAAATATTAAATAATGATTAGAGGTTTTTGTTTATGAATTTTATTGAAAAATTAAAAATACGTGCAAAAGAGTGTAAGATGACTATAATCTTACCAGAAGTTATGGATGAAAGAATTTTTATTGCGACTGAAAAAATATTAAAAGAAGATATTGCGATTATTATTTTGATTGGAAAGGATGAAGAGATAAAACAGTACTCTAATAAATATGATATTAGTAAGGCTACTATTATTAATCCATTTACATCAGTTAATACAGAGAGTATAATTAATGAATTCGTTAAATTAAGAAAAGCTAAAGGTATGACTTATGATGAGGCTAAGAATATTCTGTTATCTGACTATATGTATTATGCTTGTATGCTTGTTAAATTAGGAATGGCAGATGGTATTGTCTCTGGTGCATGTCATTCTACTTCTAATACTCTTCGCCCAGCTTTGCAAATAATAAAAACAGCTAAGAATGTTGATTTAGTTTCTGCCTTTTTTTTAATGATTGTTCCAAATTGCGAATATGGAGAAAATGGAATATTCCTATTTGCCGATAGTGGTCTTGAACAAAATCCTGATCCTTTAAAATTATCATCTATTGCATGTAGCAGTGCAGAAAGTTTTGAATTGTTGGTTGGGGCCAAGGCTAAGGTCGCTATGTTATCTCATTCAACTCTTGGTAGTGCAAAACATGCAGATGTTGATAAAGTTATTGAAGCAACTAATTTGGTAAAAAAAAGATTTCCACATATACATGTAGATGGAGAGTTACAACTTGATGCAGCCATTGTTCCTAAGGTAGCTGAAATGAAAGCTCCAAATAGTGAAGTTGCAGGGCATGCCAATGTTTTAATATTTCCTGATTTAGATGCTGGCAATATAGGTTATAAGCTTGTACAAAGGCTTGCTAAGGCTGAAGCATATGGGCCAATTACTCAAGGAATTGCATCCCCAGTAAACGACTTGAGTAGAGGGTGTAGTGCTGATGATATAGTTGGCGTTGTTGCAATAACAGCATTGCAAGCACAGAAAATGAAGGAGGATCAATATGAGTAAATGTCCACACTGTGGAGCTGAAATACAATTCAGTCCTAAAAGTAAAAAGGTGCATTGTGAATATTGTGGTTCAGATTTTAATCCTAAAGAATTAAAAGAAGAGACAAAAAAAGCTAAAAATCAAAAAACATTGGATGGTCGGGCTTTTTCTTGTACTCAATGTGGAGCTACTTTACTTACATTTGATGAAACTGCTGTTACTTTTTGTAGTTATTGTGGATCTCAAAATATGATTGAGGAAAAATTGATGGAACAGACTGCTCCTGATTTTATTATTCCTTTTTCTAAAACAAAAGAACAATGCATTGCAAATTATAAGAAAAAAATATCTAGTTTTCTTTTTTGTCCAAGTTATATGAAATCAGATATAGTTATTAATAAATTTCGTGGAATATATATGCCATATGGTATTTATTATTTTGAGCATCATGGAGATTGTACTAATAAAGGGCAGAAGTATAATCACAGAAGTGGAGATTATGTTTATTATGATGATTATACTATACATGCAGATGTTGATGCTACATATGATGGTATTTCTTATGACTTGCTTTCTAAGTTTTATGATGATTATAGTGGAGCAATTCCCTTTAACTATAAAGAGGCAGAAGATTTTAACCCTAACTACTTACCTGGGTTTTATGCTGATTCTAAAGATGTTGATATTGATACTTACTTAAATGATGCTAAGATGAATGCTATAAATGACTCAAGTAGATTTTTTAAGAAAAATTCAATATATTCCAAATACTCATGTGCTCATCCTACTGTCCCTTTTAAGTTAAAAGATAAAAAAGTTGGCTTATTTCCAGTATATTTTGTTTCAATAATTGATAAGGATAAAGAACATGTACATTATGCTGTTATAAACGGGCAGACGGGAAAAGTAGCTGCAGATATGCCTATTGATTTTATTAAATATATTGCTTTTTCTGTTTTTTTAGCAATACCTATTTTCTTTTTATTGAACTCTTTCCCTGTTTTTTTACCTGTTCATATTAATATTTTTACCATTATAATGTCTATTATTGCGTTTATTATCTATGCTTTTGAGCTTGATAAAACAAGAAAAAAAGATACTCATTTTAACGATAAGGGTTTTTCTAAACAAATAGAAAACAATAATAAAAAGAATAAATATACTATAAAAGGCTCTTATTTTCTAAAACTTTTAATATCTATTTTATTATCAATATCTGTTATTTTCATGGCTCCTGTTGAAGACTACTATTATTATCGTAGTGCAACTATTGGACTAATATTGATTTTATGGTCTTTTAAGGATTTAATTAGCACTTACAACCTGTCAGTATCTAGACCAATTCCTCAATTAGAGAAAAGAGGTGGTGATGAAAATGCATAAAAAAATTATTGTTTTTCTTTTTATACTATTAATGGTTCCTTTTTCTTGCTTTGCGCTAGATGTTGCACCAAGTATTGCATCTGGTGAAGAGAGTGGGTCTTCTAAATTAATTGATTCTAATAGTTACAAAAACGACTCAACAAATTATGTAGCATTCATTGATGATCAAGCGAAGCTTTTAAATGATAGTGAAGGAAAAAAACTTCTTGATGTTATGATTCCATTAACAAAATATGGTAATATTGCTTTTGTATCTACAGATAATAATTTAAATAGTACAGAAAATTTTTCTAGAAATTATTATCATGAACATTTTGGTACTTCTAGTGGTTCTATATTCGTTATTGATATGTCGAATCGAAAAATTTATATTTTTTCTGATGGTGCTAACTATAATGTTATTACTAGTTCTAAAGCTTATTCTATTACCGATAATAGTTATAGATACGCATCTGATGAAGATTACTATTCTTGTGCAGAATCTTCTTTTAAACAAATGCAAAGTCTTTTAGAGGGCGGAAAAATAAATGAACCAATGCGTTATACTAGTAATATTTTTATAGCGTTAACTCTTTCATTTTTTATCGGATTTTTATATGTTTTATCTAAGTCAAGAATTAAAAAAGCTTCAATTCATGATATTTCTAAAAATTGTGATATTACATTTAATATTAATAATGTTCATGCTGATAAAACTGGAAGCCACAGAGTTTATAGTCCGGTCTCTGACAGTTCTAGCGGAGGAAGTTCTGGTGGCGGTGGTGGTGGAAGCTCCGGTGGGGGTGGAGGCCATAGCTTTTAATTTAATCCACAAGTTTATGGAATTCTTTATACAAAAAATAGTTTAATCCACAGTTTTTGTGAATTAAACTATTTTTAATATTACATGAAAAATTAAATCTAGTAGCATTGGTATACCTATTACTATGGTTATTATATTTTTTATTACATTTTTATTTTGTATTATATATTTATCTATTTTTGGTTGAATAAAATATAATAAAAATGTCCCTCCTATAGCGAAATTCCTTGATGCATCCCAATTTACTCTTCTATTAATATTTAAAAAATCCTTTGTGTAATCCCATAATAACTTATTACTATATGTTTCAATCATATAATGAGAAACATATTCTATTAATGTAGTAATAATCCATATTAATAAAAATATTAAGATCCATGTTATATCTACTCTTCGTAATTTTTTATTTATTTTTACAATTAAATATGCTAATCCGATAAAAATAATATTACAAATAATTAGGATTATTCCATATTTTTTAAAAAAGATATCAACATGATATATTTTAGGAGTAGTATATTCTATTATAGTAATAAAAATAAAAGTAGTTATTACAATTGTAGATATAATTAAATATAAATAATTATTAGTAGTATGTTTTTTTATTTTTATTTTTTTTAATAAAATCCAAAGAATTAACATTCCAAAACCATATATTGGTAAAAAAGGTCCTATCAATACTCCTCTATTTATCCATTTAAATGGTGGGACTACAAATCTCATCCAAAGTACTTCATATAACCATCCAATTAGTGCATAAATGCAAAATATTAAATAAGAATCTCTGATTTTATTAACTATTTTCATCATTCTATTCTCCAATCAATTTCCCTTATACCATTTCTTTTTAAAAAACTATTTGTTTTTGAAAATGGCTTACTGCCAAAAAAACCATTTCTCGCAGAAAAAGGGGAAGGATGAGCTGATTCAATTATTAAGTGATTGGGATTTGTAATAAGCTTCTTTTTTTCTCTGGCGTATGCTCCCCATAATATAAATACAACTGGTTTTTCCTTTTCATTAATCTTTTTTATTACACTATCAGTAAATGTTTCCCAGCCCATTCCTTTATGAGAGGTAGGCTTATGTTCTTCTACTGTCAATACTGCATTTAATAGCAATACTCCTTGTTTTGCCCATGGTTTAAGTGAGTTATGTTCTGGAAAAGGTATTGATAAATCACTTTCTAGTTCCTTAAAAATGTTTTTTAAAGATGGCGGTTTTAGTACTTTATCACTAACTGAAAATGATAGTCCTTCTGCTTGGTTAGGTCCGTGATATGGATCTTGTCCTAATATTACTACTTTTACATTTTCAAAATCTGTATATCGAAATGCATTGAATACTTCATTTTCTTTTGGGTAAATTGTCTTTGTCTTATATTCTTTTTTTATAAAATTCATTAAGTTTTCAAAGTATTCTTTTTTTATTTCATCTTTTAATACTATATCCCATTTATTACCAATCATTTTTTATCATATAATCAATTTATACAAATTTTAATTTATTTTTTTAATTGATTAATCCTTTCTACTATATTTTATTATTTATTTATGATATTTTTCATTATTATTAATCTTAAATGAACGATATATTTGTTCTAGTAACAATACACGAAATAATTGATGAGGAAATGTTAGCTTTGAAAAGGAAAGATGTAACTTTGCTTTTTCTTTTATTGAATCATCTAGTCCATAGCTCCCTCCTATAATAAATATAATATTACTAAATTGGATTTGAATAATTCTTAATTTTTCAGCTAATTCTATTGAATTATATTCTTTTCCATCTATTTCTAATGTTATTACATAATCTTTTTCATTTATATATTTATCTATTTTTTCTGATTCTAGCTTTTTTGCCTTTTCTTCTTCTACTAATCCCTCATCTTTCAATTCTATTATTTCTAACTTTGTATATTTACTTATTCTTTTTTTATATTCTTGAATTGCTTCTTTTAAATAATTTTCTTTTATCGATCCTATTGTTATTATTTTTATCATATTCTTCCCCACTCATTGCCTGTTTGAAATAATGTGATTACTATCAATTTTATACTTCAATCATTTCACTTTCTTCATATTGCTTGGCAATTATTATATTTAGTTTATCTAACCCTTCATTTTTC
>CAMVAN010000053.1 GCA_947165475.1 uncultured Caryophanales bacterium
TATTAATTTTCTTTTTATATTCTTTTATTTTTTCTTTGTTTAAGTAAACCAGCACTTGCATTTAATTCCATGTGTATTTCTTTAAGCTTTTTGATTTCACAATTTTTTATAGTGGTATTTGCTAATTCTTTTCCTTTACCTACATTTACTAGACAACAAATATCTATTCCTTCTTTAGGTTCATATCTACCAAATTTTATATATCCGTAAACAGCTGGATATTTTTTTAAAATAAGTGACATTAATTTAATTGTAAAAGTAGTGACTTTATAATGTTCATTTAGTTCTTTTAGTTCTTCTGATTTTTTTTCTAAATACGGGATTATTTTTGTAATATCCAGTTTTACAGTAGTATAAATTTGGGGGTCATATGGATTAGACCAGGCAGAGTAACAAATTTTTTTTCCAATGTTACATTTTAATGAATGATAAAATGTTTGTTGAGTAAAATAATAGTAGAGAACTAAAAATATTGAGTATATTACCCAGAATTTATAATTATTAAAAAGAATAATGATTATATAGTTTTTAGTATGAAAAAGAATAAGATTATTCGAAAGTTAATGGATATAGATGAATATCTTTGTATAAATAGAGATTGTAGTAGTTTGTACTATGTAAAAGATAAAAAAATATATTCTACTATGTATAAAAATGAAATTTTAGATAAGAATATATATAGAATTCTATATAATGATAAAGAACAATTATTGTATTCAAAATATGAAAATAATAAGTATGTATTATATTATAAAGATGGATTAAAAAAATCTATTAAAATTGATAAAAGAGATAATGAATTTACAGATGTTTTTATACAAGGAAATAAAATTCATTATTTAGTAGGAGGTATATTTGTAGAGAGAACTGTTTTAAAAGTTCGAAAAGAAATAGGAAATGTTTCTCAATTAATAAAATATAATGGAACTCTTCTTTTATTAAAGGGTGATGATTTATATGAAGAAAATAAATTGTTAGTTAATAATATTGTTTCTAGTAGCATAAAGTTTTATAATAAGAAGATTTATTATTTAAAAAAGACAAAAAAGGGGAATGATTTATATTATAAAATTGGTAATAAAGAAAAATTGATTTCTCATAATGTGTATAATTATATTATTATTAATGGGACTATTTATTATTTATCTAATTATGATGATATTATTTCTAGTGGTGAGTTATATTCTTATCGTTTAAGAAATAAACTTATTGATAAAGATGTTACTGAAATTCTTTCTTTAGATTCTTAATTTACGTTTTTTTTGTCAAGACATAAAAATAAATGAAAAGAGGTTGATTTCTTTATTTTATTTTGGTTATAATATAATTACAAAATATGGTACCGAAGTAGACGATGGTATTAGTTTTGAAATAAGAGGAAAGAGGTATGGAAGATATGAAAAGAAGAACAGGAATTTTAGGAGTATTAATTGCTATATTAGCTATTGGTATTGGCTATGCTGTGGTTTCTGCTATTCCTTTAGAAATTAAAGGTACTGGTACGGTTTCTTCTAATCCAAATGGATTTGTGGTTAAATTTAAAGAGGTTGCATCAAAGATAGGAGATGGAACTCTTAATGCTAGTATATCTGATGATACTCATGCAACAATCTCTGTTTCTGGTTTGACTGAGAGTGGACAAAAAGCAACTTTTGTGTATACTGTTTTAAATGCTAGTGAAGAAATGAATTATGCAGCTAATTTAACAACTCCAACTGTTGAAGTTGAGAAGAGTGAATATTTTGATGTTACTGCTGTTGTTAACAATCCAACTACAATTAAACAAAATGAAACAACTACAGTTACTGTTGTTGTTACAGCTAAAAAAACACCTGTTGGTGATGATGTTACATCAAATATTACTGTTACATTAAATGCTGAAGCTGTAGAAGCATAAAAAGATTTAAGAAGGGGAAGAGTACATGAAAAAGTATATAACGGAACAGTTGTTGGTTGAAATTATTTTAACTTTATTTTTCCTTATATGTACTCTTTTTCATCTTATTGAAAATAAGTATTTTACTGCGGTTATTATTTTTATAATTGCAGCTTTTCTTTCTGTTAAGTATAAGGTGAAAAGAACTATTAAACCGAACTATAAAAATGTTTTTTATGTATTATTAATATTTGCCATAATAAATGTTGCTTTCTTTTATATGTTTGGTTTATATTCTGGATTTGTTAAAAGTTCAAATTTTTTCATTTTACAGAATTTTGTTAAATATATTATTCCAATTTCTATTATTATTTTATCCTTAGAAGTCGTAAGAGATAGATTATTATTATTGAACTCGAAATTAAGTTTTTATTTTATTGTTTTTATTACAAGTTTAGTTGATTTTGCTGTTTACGATAATATTTATAATTTGTCTAATATTAATGGATTTTTATCTTTTATTGGTTTAATTGTTTTAACTTCGTTTGCTAATAATATTTTTTATACGTATATTAGTAAGAATTATGGTATGAAGCCTGTTATTATTTATAAAATGATTTCTATTTTATTTATTTATATTATTCCTTATAGTGTAAATATATATTCTTTTTTTAGAATCTTTTTAAATTTAATATATCCTTTATTTATGTATTTGTATATTGATAAGTATTATGATTTAGATAATTATCGAAAATCTAATAAGATTGAAAATAGAGATGCTATAAATTTGGGAGTTTTTTCTGTTTTAGTCGTTTGCTTTATAGCTTTAATTTCTTGTCAATTTTATTATGGAATTTTAGTAATAGGTTCAGAATCTATGAAGGGGACAATTGAAAAAGGAGATGCAATTTTATTTAAGAATATAAAGAAAGGTATTAAAGAAGGGGATGTTATTGTTTTTAAACGTGATGATATTCGAATTGTTCATCGAGTTATTTCTATAAAAAATGTTAATCATCAAGTTCGATTTTATACTAAGGGGGATAATAATCCTTTGATGGATGATGGGTATGTTACTGAAGATACTCTTATTGGTAAAGTATTATTTAAAATAAAGTATATTGGGTTACCTTCATTATGGTTTAGAAAAAAATTTGTGTAAAGAGGGATGTATATGGATAAAGATTATAATTTTCGATTAAGAGAAATACGTGGAATTGTTTTAATGGTTATTTTAACTTTAGTTATTGGGTTATCCTCATTATTTTTCTATTTTTATAGATTAAGTAATCAGTATATTAATTATGATGAAAAAAGTGATATTGATTATAAGGTTTTATTAAAGGATAATGAATTTTATAAAGATAATTACTTAGAAAAGGATAAAGGATATGTTTCATCTTTAATAGATAATATTGAGACACAATTTAAATATGACTTAAATTTTGATCAGAAAATTAAATATAAATATTCTTATAAAATTGTTGCTGAAGTTGATGTTTCTGATTCTCAGTCGAAACATAATATTTATCATTATTCTGAAGATTTAAAGACTCGTGATTTGGAATCTCATGTTGGAAATTTAAATGTTTCTGAAACTTTATCTATCAATTATCAACAGTATAATGATATAATTAATAGATTTAAAGATGTTTATGATTTATCTAATACAGATGCTGTATTAAATGTTTACTTATATGTAAATGTGCAAAATATTGAGCAAAGTAATAGTTCTAGTTTAATGAATAAGAAAGTGTCTGGATTATCTATACCATTAACTTTAAATACTGTAACTATTGATATTGGTAATGATATTATTTCTAATTCAAACAATCATTTAGCTTTAAGTAGATATAATAAGTATAGTTGGGTTTTAGTTTTAAGTATTATTTATATTTTATTGTCTGTTTTATATATTATATATTTAGTTTTATTTATGATGAAAACTAGAACGGCTCAAATGATTTATGATAAAGAAATTAAAAGTATTATGAATAATTATGATAGTTATATTCAGCGAATTACTGGTTCTTATGATATCGGAACTTCACAAGTTATAAAAATTGAATCATTTAGTGATATGTTAGAAATACGTGATACTTTAAAACAGCCAATTTTAATGCTTGAAAATGAAGAAAAAAATGGTACTTTCTTTATTATACCTGCTACTAATAGTATCATATATACTTATGCATTAAGAGTAGTTGATATTAAAGCTAAAATGGATGGAAATGAAATTCCTACTTATGATATTACTGAAATTCCTCATGGTGAATTTGTTAAAAATAAAAAGTATACTGATGAATATATTAAGGAACAGATTACTATGACTAGTGCGTTACCTACTGTTGATGAGAAAAATGTTATTAAGGGAAATAAAGATAAAGATAGAAGCTTATATGATCAATTAGAAAAGACTAGTAGTTTTGATATAAAAGAAATTAAGAAAGCTGAAAAAGAATTAAAAAGAAAGAATAAAGTATCTAAAAATATTAAGTCTAAATCTAAGAAAAAAACTTCTTCTGGTGTTAAAAGAAGTTCTTCTACTAAAAAAAGTTCTAAGAAGTAAGAATTTAATCTTATTTCTTTTTTTTATAATATAAGTAAAAAAAAGACTATTTCTAGTCTTCTAATTTAGTTAGGAACAAAAGTTCCATTATTATTCCATGTGCTAGATACTTTTGTAAATTCTGGATTGGTTGGTGAAGAGTTAAACATTTTATTAAAATTCACATTTACCTTTATATTCCAATTATTTATTGCATTAGCATTTTGTAATCCAGTTGTGTTGCTAAACATATAATTAAAACTTATTATTTTTAATACATCCCAATCTTTTAAATAATATAAATCGGTTAATTTATAGTTTGCCTGGAACATTAATTCTGTTTCTTCTACATTTGATGTATCAAAATGTTTTAAATATTCATAGTTTTCTTATTATTTTTTTTTATATATTATTTATTTCATATATTAAAGAAAAATCAAGTATATATTATTGGCTTTATAGTATATAGTGTCTTAAATGAGATTTATTCTGTTAATATAATATCTGTTACTAGTTCAAATTTTTAGGAACAATTAATTTTTTTTATTATTTTGCTATAAATTCGCTATATATTTTTTATTTTTTTCATTTCAAAAGTTGTAGAAATTTCCTTTTTTTCTCTAGAGTTAATAGAAGTGATTGTTTTTTTTACTTTCTCAACACTATCTCCTTTAATTGATCCTTC
The DNA here is from genome assembly GCA_947165475.1 of uncultured Caryophanales bacterium. Lineage (GTDB taxonomy): Bacteria > Bacillota_I > Bacilli_A > RF39 > UBA660 > UBA3789. The sequence goes on from CAMVAN010000053.1 coordinate 5,110, forward strand.
TATAGTGAAATTTCCTCGTGTATCTATAGTTTTTATTCTATTTTTTTCTAAAGAAACAAATATACTGTCATTATCTAAGTATCTTGTTAAGGGGATTATTCCATCATCATATCGTACTTTGCTTGGTTTACTTCTTGTGGTATATAATCCATCTAATATGTAACATGTAATACTGTTTTCATAGTCATCAAAAGGTAATAATGTAGTTTTTATTACTCTTAATGCTCCTATATCGGATAAAAATTTAATATCAAATGGTTCTATTCTATTTTTTTGAGCTTCATATGCTTCTTTAATTGGTTTTGTTCTGTTTTGCTTATCTTCTTCTAATTGTTTTCTTACATCATCGTCACTATTTTTGTCTTTTATTTTTTGATTCCATAGAGAAAACTCTTCATCATCTACATATATTTCTGGATATTTTGTAGATAAAATTTTATATCTTTCTCCATGATAGACTTTTTTTTCATTACTTAGAGGATCTTTTTGCCACACTCCATAAGCCCATGTTAAGTTTCTTAGATGATCTAAACAATAAGTATCTTCTATAATGGCGGGGACGGTTATTTCGTATAAGTTATTAAAATTAATTATAAAGAATAAACTAGTCTCATCAAAAATTTTATCTCTATTAATATATATTTCTCTTATATTAGGAAGAATTGTATTAAGGAAAAAATATGTATAGTCAATTTGGGTATTACTTATGCTTATACTTTTACAATTCATGGTAACACTTCCTGTATGTTGTTGAATAGTTGAATTAAAAATATTTAAAGTATCTCCCCTAAAGCCATTTAATGATTGATAATCTTCAATTATACAATTATATATTGTAAGCTCTCCATCTTTACAAGGAAGAGTTCCTAATTTTATCTTTTTAGGGATTAGACAGGAACTTAGTTCTATATATTTATCCTTATAATAGTCTTTATCTGACATTGCACATAGTGAAAGTATTATATTGATAAATTCTTTCTTTATTGTCATATTTATAAATTTTATTCCCTTGATTTTTTTTAATGTATAGTATTCTTTATTTTCTGTGTTTAAAAACAAAAGAAATTCCATAAAACAATCTGCTATATCAATATCTTCTCTGGCGTTTGGCATTTTTTGGATAATTAATTCTGACGACTTTCTTTCGCTTGATGTCAGAGTTATTTTTACTTCTTTTTCACAACAATAAGCTTTTAAATTCTTATTTAGCCCATACATTGCTTCAGGTCCATCCTCATAATATTTATAGTTAAATTTCATTATTACCACCATCTTCTTCATTGCTTTTTACAATATCATAAAATACAACAGTATTCAATAAGAAGTCAGTTTTTGATAATTATAAAAAAACTTCAGATTATTTTATCTGAAGTTTTATTCAATAATGGTGTCCCTGGGCAGATTCGAACTGCCGACACCCACCTTAGGAGGGTGGTGCTCTATCCTGCTGAGCTACAGAGACATTTGCTCATTTTTCAATGAGCTATATTTATTTTATCATGTTTTTTATTTAATGAAAATAGTTTATACTTCTTGAATTACGGTTATTATCATTGGTTTTGATTCTGTTTCTTTATAAAAGAACTTTCCTAAAGTATCTCTTATATCGTTTTTTATTTTTGTATAGTCAACTTTTTTACTGTTATAATCAATACTTTCTTCAATTACTTCTTTAGATAATTCTTTTGTTTGTGTTAATAGGTCTTGGCTTTCTTTTACGTATATAAATCCTCGTGTTAGTATTTCTGGACCTCCTAATATTTCTTTTGTTTTTTTATCTAGAGTACAGCTTATTATTACTATACCATTTTCACCTAACATTTCTCTATCTTTTAATACTAGGTTTCCTATATCTCCACCGTTATTTCCATCTATCAATATTTCGTCTGTTTCAATTCGTTCAGTCGTATTTGTATTTACTCCATCTATTATTTCAAATACATCGCCATTTAGTTTTAATATAATATTTTCTTTTGGAATTCCTAGTTGCTCTGCTATTTCTGCATTTGCATATTGATTTCTATATTCTCCTTTTACTGGCATGAAGTATTTTGGATTCATTAAGTTAATCATTAACATTAAATCTTCTCTTGATGCATGATGAAGTAGGTGCTTTTTATTTGACAAACATATAGCATCAGCCCCAAGCATTGCTATTTCATCCATTATAACGGCTAGTCTTTTTTCAATTCCTGGATAAGATGGTTCTGTTATAAAGATTGTATCTGTATCTTTTATTGAAATATACTTATCAAACCCTTTGATAATTCTTTCTAAGTTGGCAAATGGTTTTTCTTTTTCATCTGATATTAGTATAATAGCGTTCTTACTTTCTAAATCTGATAAGGTTCCAATTTTATCTTGATCTATTGTTAAATATTCATCTTTTATTGCACTATTTATTGATTCTTGTAAACTTTTCCCCATAATTACAATTTTTCTATGAGTTTGTGATACTTCATTAAATATTTCTTGTATTCTATAAAAATGTGCTGGAAATATTGTAGCAATAATTCGATTTTCGGATTTATTTAATACTTCCTTTATAAAATCTGATACTCTATTTTGTGGAGATGTGTGACCAGCTTTATCTGCGTAGAATGATTCACACATCAAACATAATACTCCTTGTTTTCCTACATATGCTAGTTTTCCTATATCAGTTTTATAACGTCCAAGCATTGTGGAATCAAATGTAAAATCTCCTGTATATACGATTGCTCCATCTGGAGTATATAATACATAACAAACAGCATCTGGAATAGAGTGGGTTACTCCAATTGAAAAAATCATATTTTTTCCAAATTTTATTTTGCTATGAATTTTTATTTCATTTAATTTTGCTATATTTAGCATTTTTTTATCTAAATCTTTTTTTAATATATCTAATGTTAATTTTGTTCCGTAAATTGGAACTTCAGGTATTTTATCTAGAATATCTGGCACGGCTCCCATATTCCCATCATGGCCGTGTGTTAAAAAGATACCTTTTATTTTTTTTCTATTCTTTATTAGATAATCAAAGTTTGGTATGATGTAGTCTATTCCTAAATTAATATCATTATCATATTTTAATCCTGCGTCGAATACAAATATTTCATTATCTACATTTACTACATACATGTTTTTTCCATTTTCGTTTAAGCCACCTAAGGCAAATATTTTTATTTTACTCATTTTAACTCCTTTCTTTTATTTGAACGAACAAACAGCATATATATTATATCATTATTTTTTCTAGATTAAAACAAAAAAATAAGAGTTAATCTATTCTCTTATATTTTTTCTTTAAATCATAACCTGCTAATTGTAGTTGAACAATAATTTTATTAATTTCATCATTTGATAATCCAAAATCTTTTAAATTTCCTCGACTTAAATCTTTTAGTTTTTTTATGTCAGTTATTTGATGTTCTTCTAGTATATTTAATATGTTTTTTGGTAAGTCTAATTTCATCCTTCTATCAATCCTTTCATTTTTGATATTATATAATCTTTTGTTTCATCAAATGATAAGTCTAAAGCTATTGATAATTCATTATATAAATATTTTTCGGCAAGTTCAAAGTAATGAGTATCTTTTTCGCTTAGTTTCTTTTTATTTGTTATTCTTTTTTGATTTCTTAAATA
>CAMVAN010000054.1 GCA_947165475.1 uncultured Caryophanales bacterium
ATCCAATTATAATAACTGCTTTTTTTCCTTTATTTCTTTCTATCTTCTCTTTTTCAACTATTTTTTTATTTGGTAATTCATATGTTTCTTTAAATAATTTAAGAAATTTTCCGCTATATAGTATTTCTTCTTTAATCATAGTTCCTTTTACTTGTTTATATAATTTATTTATTTTATTTAATAGTTCTTTTTCTTTATATTCAGGAGATCTAATATAATTTAATTTAATAATTCTTCTTTTAGTCTTATTAACACATTCATTTACTGATTTATTTTCACTGTTTAATAATTCTTCTCTGAAAATATTTATTACTTCATAACTATTTACATATTTTTTTTCATTTAATATAGAACTGTTTTTTTCAAATTCTATCTGTTTCTTCTCTAAAGATTCTTGTGTCTCCCCATATATTAATTTAATATTATAGAATAAATTTTTGTATTGTGCATAATAACCAACCTCATTATAATCGTCGTCAGTATCATATACATTATCTATAGAAATACTTCCAGTATAACAATAAAAATGTTTATCCATAAATGGCTGATTTCCTAATATTAAATGAATATTTTCCAAATTAATTAATTCATGATATTTATAATAAATGTTGTGTATAGTAAATTCATATTTATAATTTTCTTGATTTATTCCTAAGCTTTTTAATGTTTTTTCTTTTGAATAATCACTATAATTACTAAGTAATCCTATTATTTTTTTATCTAAATCTATTTCAATAATTACTTCACTTTTGTCTTTTTGGTAAAGTTTTGATTTTTTATCATTTCTAAAGTCTAAAAATATTTCTTTTACTAATTCATCTAATTTTTTTTGATATTTTATAATCGTTCTATATATTTCTAGTCTTTCATATTCTGATAATAATCTTTTACTTCGTATTTCTAATATATTCTTAATATAATCTAACTCTTCTTTTTTTATTTTTATAAACTTTTCTTTTAATATTTCAAAACTCATACTTTTCTCTCCTTTTTCTATATATTAATGCAAAAATGTAAATAAGTATAATATATATTTATTATTATCGTTATAAGTATTACTTATTTACACTAATAATATCTATTTGATATAATATATTGAAAAAAGGAGATCTTATGGAGTATAAAAGTTCTTATGATAGAATTAATAATATTAGTGATATAGATTATATTTCAAGAAAAATATGTAAGGATTATGGTTTTGGGGAATATACTGGTTATCAGTTAATTGAAATAGGATATGAAGATTTTAATTATATTTTATATACTGATAATAATAAATATGTAGTAAAAATATTAAACACTGAAAGAGACTTATCTTCTTGTAATAGGCTAATATCTATACTTCATAAATCTATTGTGGAAGGTGTTCCTGTTCCTAGCATTTATTCTGTTAATAATCAATTATTGTATGAAATTAATGTGCAAGATACTTTATTAAGATTATTTGTAATGGAATATTCTGGAAAGAGTTTTTGGGAATTAGGAAAAGAATTAAATGATAACGAATTAAAACAAGTTGCCTTTATTGCTTCTAAAATTAATTCTATTGATTATAATATTAAAGAGACTTTTTATGATGAATGGACTGTTACTAATTTATTAAAGGAATACGATAAAAAACAAGATTCCTTATTAGAAAAAGATAAAAAAAATATTCAGCCTATTATTCATTCTTTTAAAAATATTGATTTTGATAAATTACCATATTCATATGTACATGGAGATATTATTAAAGCTAATTTATTATTAGATAGTAATAACAATATTTCTGTTATTGATTTTTCTGCATTTAATTATTTGCCTAGAATTGTGGAAGTTACTGCATTACTATTAGGATTATGTTTAACAAATGAGAAGAAATCTACTATTAATAAGATGAATCAATTTTTAAGTTATTATCATAATCTAATCCCGCTTAGTGATTTAGAAATAGAATATTTACCTTTATTATTAAGTTCTCTTGCTTCTATGTATATTATTCAGACTAGTTTTATTGTTTCTGAATCTTTAGATTACGTTGAAAATGAATATTGGTTATTAGAGGGACGAAAATATTTAGATATGGATATACATAAAAAAGATTTACAATTTATTAAAAAAATGTAAATCTTTTATTTTATTATTTGTAAGACTTTATTTGCGTATTTTCTTCCTATATCTTCATAATTTGCTAATTCTTTTAAATTTAAATATTTTAAATTTAAATCATAACATCTATTAATATTTCCATCAATTATTCTATCATATTGTGCTCTTAATAATGATTGATAGATTTTATCATAAAACTCTTTTTTACATAATTTTTTATCACTATGATCTTGATAGATTGTGTAATAATTGTCAATTAAAGTTTTAGTAGAATCAAAATTTGGATTAATATTATATATTTCATAGATGGTCGATAAAAGAGTTCTGTCAAACTTTAATAATTCTTCATCTCCACTTAAAATATAATTATTGTTATACTCTGATGGAAGGAGGTCTTCTCCTCCACTTCTAAACCATACATAAGAACAATCTTTATTTGTATATATTACTATATCTTTTTTATATTTTTCTTGTATTCTAACATCTGGAATTTCTTTATTCAATATTATAGATAATTCTTCATTTAATCTATTATGTCCTCCTAAGCAAGTTTCTTGACTATAATCTTCTTCCTCTGTACAATATTGTTTTACATCTGAAGCTATGTACTTTTGTAACTCTAAATATAGATGTCTCCAGTCTTCTTTTATATATTCTTTAAATATCTTATAGAATTCTTTTTCTCCTTTTTCTATAAAATAATCATTTTTTAGAAAAATATTTATTCGATTTATCCACCAATATGATGTTTGTTCTATTGAATTTAGTTCTATTTTATTCATTAATAAAATTCCTTTCTTTTTTATAAAACAATAAGCTTATATCTTATCTATAGAGGCTCTTACTTTAACCTCAGGATATGATTTTAATAATAATTTTGTTGTTTGTTGATATGATGCTTTTTCTTCATAAGTAGAATCACTTAGTTTTAATGACTCCAAAATATATTGATAATAATCGTTTTTTATTTTTATTAGTTCCTTGTCCGTATCTGTTAATTCTATTTTTGATTTTAAAGAATCAATTTCTTCTTTTTTTGCTCTTATAAGATTATTTTCTTTTCCATTATTATTACTCAATAAAATATTTAAAAATTCTTCTTTTGTTTGTATATTATTCTCTCTTTCTTCTTTAGATAATTCTTCTGTCTTTAATAATAGTAATTTTCCTATACTATCTATTTTTTCTTGATTATGTCTATTATTATTCATAGAGTAATAGAAGTAAGAAAAGATTGGTATTCTATTATTATCTATTTGTATATTTAGTTTTATTCCATCTATTTGATTTCGGTTATCTTCTAATATTATGTTATTATGCTGATAAGAAGAAAAAATATTTTGTAATTGCCAATAAATATTATAAGTAGAAATATTTCTGTAAATATCTAAATTTAATAGATTTTCTCTTATTGTTGGTGCAGTTGCATTATTATTTAAAATGTAATCATCTAGTTTTATTAAAGCTTCTAAATATGAATAAACCTCTCTTGAAAGTATTATTCTCCACTGCTCTAATTCTTGTTTTAATTCTTCTTTTGTTCTTATTTTATTCATAGGTTTCTCCTTTCAAGTTTTTAATTCATCTTTTTTTTACTAAGACATTTATATTAGTCTCTGGATATTGTTTTACTAGTCTAGTTTCTATTCCTAAAAATTTATCATCTAATTCAGTTTCTTGTTTTAGCTCAGTTTCTTGAATACCTAATTTGTCAATAAACTGATAATAATTATTTTTATTTAGTTTAATTAATTCTGCGTTATTTTCTGATAATCTTCTATTTTCTTTTATTTTTAGCTTTAGATTATCTAATAATGAGTATAATAAATCTATTTCTTTTAATATTTTCTCTTTTTTATTTTGCGTATACCCTTCATGATTATAATTCTTTAATACTTCCAATCTTTTCGAAATACTTTGATATTGTGATATTAACTCTATTTGTTCTTGCTTTAATTCTTGAGATGCTTTTTCCTTATATAAGGATACATCAATTTGTCCTACGTTGGTAATATTTTTTCTTTTTTCTTTATTTAAGTTTGGATAAAAATAATATGATAAAAATACATACTTATTATTCTTTTGTTTAGTATATGCTTGGAGAGAACAATCTTCTACATTTATTATTAAAGATCTGTTATTTATATTATTTAAAGTATGTAATAAATGATTAAAAATATTATATCCTGCTATAATGCGATAAATATCTATATCCATTAATCTTTTCCTTAAATCTATCATGTTGGTATCTTTTAATATTAGACTTTCCATATGTATTAGCGAATTCATATATTCATAAACTTCTTTTGAAAATATATTTTTATATAAACTTAAAAAAGAATCTAAATTATCTTCAATCCGATCTGGATTTAAATCGTTACTCCATCTTCTACTATCATTAATTAAAACTATTAAAGCCATTTTATCCCCCCTAATTATTTTTTTATCAAGCAATAAATCTTTTATATTAACGTTGGATAATAATTCTTCTTGTTTCTTAACTCCTTACAAAAAAAGTATCTATATTATACCAGAAAAGTTTTAATATTACAATTTAAAAAAAAGCGAATAAATCGCTTTTATGATAGGGTTACTTCTACTTCTTTTTCTTTGTATTTTCTTCCACTAATATAACTAATCTTTATTTTAACTTTATCTCCTTTTTTCTTATCATAGATTATATTTGTTAAGTCACTAAAGCTTTCTACTTTCTTTCCTTCTATTTCAGTTATAATATTACCTATTTCAAGATTAGCTTTATCTGCTCCACTATTTTCAACTATCTTAGATATATAGAATCCTACTGGCATGTTGTAAGCACTGGCTTGTTCCTCAGTAATCATATACCCTTCTATACCCATTGTAGCATCACTCTTATCTTCTTCGCCATTCATTAGAGATGTTATCAAATCTTTTACATCACTAATTGGTATAGCAAATCCCATACCTTCAATACTTGCTGAGGTTGAAGAGCCACCTGATGAGTATTTTGCTGAGTTTATTCCTACTACTTCACCTTTACTGTTTAGTAGAGCTCCACCACTATTTCCACCATTTATAGCCGCATCTATTTGAATCATTTTTGTAGTTATGTTATCAATTGTTACCTCTCTATTTACGGCACTAACTACTCCAGTTGTTACAGACTGTCCATAACCTAAAGCATTTCCAATAGCAATAATTCCGTTACCTACTTTTAACTCTGAACTATTTCCTAAGGTTGCTATTTTGATAGATTCAATGGTTGCATTGTCTAAATCACTTATTTTTACTGCAATTACAGCAACATCTCTTCTTTCTGATGTTCCTTTTACTTTGGCATCTACACTTTTCTCATTTACGAATTGTACAGATAGCTCTTCTGCTCCTTCAATGACATGATTATTTGTTAGTATTAATAATTCTGTGTCATTTTTACTAACTATGATTCCAGATCCTGCTCCTTCGGAATATTGTTCTTCTCCAAAAAAACTAGGCCCAAAGTTTCCGTTTTTTACTAGAGTTTTTGACGTTATTGCAACTATGGAAGGCATTACTTCTTCAACTACTTCTGATACATCTGTAATATAGATACCTTCTTTAATTTTACTTGATGTTTCTGTATAGTTCAGCTCTGCCTTTTTTCCTGTTGGGAGATTTATTTTATCAATTTTTAATAATCCCATATTATTTAAGGATACTAATACTGCTACTCCAATTAGAATAACAAATATTCCTATTATGAGTCTTAAACTTTTACTTTTCCCTTTCTTTTTTTCTTCAATTATTTCTGCATCTTTTATATCATCACTCATTTTATCACCTCGTTTTTCTGTTTTTATTATATATTCTAATTATGAAAAAATTATGAAAAAATTATAATATTTATGTGAACTTTACACTTTTTACATTAAAGTAGTTATTATCATAAATAATTGTATTAGAAAAAAATACATAAAAATACAAATTTTTGATATATAGTTTTTATGTTTATTCCTTTATAATTAGAGATTCTCCTGTCATTTCTTCAGGAATTGGAAGATTTAATAATTCTAACATTGTTGGAGCAATATCAGCTAGTTTTCCGTCTCTTAATTTTATTCCTTCTTTGGTTATGATACATGGTACTGGATTGGTTGTGTGAGAAGTAACTGGATTATGATTTTCATCCCACATAACATCACAGTTTCCATGATCTGCTATAATTATTAATATACCACCTAGTTCTTCTATTTTAGAATATATTCTTGTTAAACATTTATCCATGTCTTCTACTGCTTGTACTGCTGCATCATATACCCCGGTATGTCCAACCATATCTCCGTTTGCTAAATTCATAATTGTTACGTCATAATTTCCAACTTCTCTTAGGAAATTGTCACAGACTTCATATACACTCATTTCTGGTTTTAAATCATATGTTGCTACTTTAGGAGATGGGATTAATATCTTTTTCATATCAGGATATTCTACTTCTTTTCCACCATCAAAGAAGAATGTTACATGAGGATATTTTTCTGTTTCAGCTATTCTTAATTGGCTTAATCCATTATTATGTAAATAATCTACTAATATATTTTTTAAGTCAAGATCATCAAATGCATGCGGACAAGTAACTGTTTCTGTTACAGGATACATAGTTAATACTTTTAAATTATTGAAATGTTTTACTGTTAAATTTTTCTCATTAGCTTGTTTTTCATATTCATCTGGATTTGACAATAAAGTAAACATTTCTCTTAAACGGTCTTTTCTAAAATTAAAAGCAATTATTCCATCATTTTCTTGTAGTGGTGTTTTATCGATAATACCTGGAATTACAAATTCATCATATTTTCCATTATTGTAATTTTCTTCAATTAATTCTTGATAGGTATTATAAACTTTTCCTTCTCCATATACTATTGCGTCATAGGCTAATTTTAATCTATCAAAGTTATTATCTCTATCCATTCCATAATATCTACCACTAATTGTATTAATTTTTCCTAAATTTAATTCATTCATTTTATTTTGTAATTGTTCTAAATATTTAGTAGCACTTTTTTCATATGTATCTCTACCATCTAGGCAAATATCAAATACTACTTTTTCAATATTTTCTTTTTTACACATATTTAATAATGCTAATGCGTGATTAATATGGGAGTGTACTCCTCCATCCGATAGAAGGCCAAATATATGTAATGTTGAGTTATTTTCTTTTACATGATTAAAAACATCCAGTATTTTTTTGTTTTGATAAAATTCTTTAGACTCTATTGAAGCCGTTATATTTTCAAGAGGCTGTATAGCAACTCTTCCTGATCCTATATTCATATGTCCAACTTCGCTAGTTCCCATTTGTCCCTCTGGAAGTCCTACTGCTTTTCCACTTGCTTGTAAAATAGAATGTGGGTATTTATTCATTAGGCTATCAAAAGTTGGTTTGTGAGCATTTTTAAAGGCGTTCCCATCACTTTCTTCACGAACTCCACATCCATCAAGTATACATAAAACTAATGGTTTTGTCATTTCTATCCTCCTTATCTATCACTATTATAGCACGTAAAACAAAAAAAAAAGCACTTTATAAGATACTTTTTTCTTTTAGTTTAAAAATTTAGAAACATCAACTTCTTCTTTTTCTTCTTTTAGCATATCATTCAACATTTCTACTTTTTCTAGATAATTTGATAGTACTCTAAAAGCATCTTCATATTCTCCAGTACTTGACAACGATTCTCTTCTTATCTTATAACTATTTTTCTTTTTAAATTCACATATTGATACATATACTTCTTCACTATTTTTAAGATATGGAAATATCTTTCTTATATTTAAAATTTGGTCTTTTGTAGGGGTTTTTGGCATTGATATTATCATTATGTCCTCAGAATTTATATTTGAAGGCCAAAATATAACATAATTGTTTGCAGCAAGGAAGCATGAAAACTCATACCCACCACTTTTTTCAGGGTCCGCAATAAAGTTATCAAGTAAACCTGGTATAATTTTGCACGCTCTTAAAAAAACTTGGGAATGATTTGTTTCATCTTTTTCTCTTGGAACTGGTATAATTTCTCCATTTGGAGGTATAAGTATAATTGTG
>CAMVAN010000055.1 GCA_947165475.1 uncultured Caryophanales bacterium
TTTTATTCTTTCATCATCTGTAATAGTATTTATATTTTTTTCTGTAATTATTTCTTTTGTAATATTACTTTCATAAAAACTATTTTTTATAATTTGAGTTTTAACAGTTTCTTTAATAACTTCATTTACTAATATATTTTTTAAGTTTATTGAAATACTAAATAAAAATAAAAGACTTACTAATAATAAAAACAATAATACTAAGATTACTTTTTTAATCCATTTCATAGTTTATCCTCCTTTTTTATATTATATCAAAAAAAAAGATAGATTCTATCTTTTTCCAATTACAAAATGATTATTTACATAATTTATTACTACAGTATCATGTTCTTTTATTTTTCCTTCAATAAGCATTTTTGATAGGTCTACTTCTAGAGTTTTACCTACTAATCTTTTTAATGGTCTTGCTCCAAAAGTAACATCATAACCTTCTTCTATGAATTTTTCTCTTGCAATATCAGTTAATTCAATATGTAAATCAATATTTTTTAGACGAGTCTCTATTTCTCTTATTATTTTATCTAATATTTGATTAATTGCTTCTTTAGATAGAGTATTAAAAATAATAATTTCATCTATTCTATTTATAAATTCTGGTCTAAAGTGATTTCTTACTTCTTTCATTACTAGATCTTTTTGATTATCTAGTACATATTCACTACCTAGATTTGATGTCATAATTATTATTGTATTTTTAAAATCTACTGTTCTACCATTTGAGTCTGTTACTCTACCATCATCTAAAATTTGTAATAATAAATTTAATACTTCTGGATGAGCTTTTTCTATTTCATCAAATAGAACAATACTATAGGGATTTCTTCTTACTGCTTCTGTTAATTGGCCGCCTTCTTCGTATCCTACATATCCAGGAGGAGAACCAATTAATCTTGATACACTAAACTTTTCCATATATTCTGACATATCAATTCTGACCATATGACGCTCATCATCAAACAATTCGTAGGCTAGGGTTCTTGCTATTTCGGTTTTTCCTACTCCAGTTGGTCCTAGAAACATAAAACTTGCTATCGGTCTATTCGGATCTTTAATTCCACTTCTTGATTTTATAATAGCATCACTTACTATTTTTAAAGCTTCATCTTGTCCCATTACTCTTTTTTTCATGTCTTCTTCTAGACTTAATAGTTTTTCTTTTTCACTTTCTAATAATTTTGTAACAGGAATATTGGTCCATTTAGCTATAATTTTGCATATATCATTTTCTGTTACTGTATCGCTTAAAAGTTTATTTTTTTCTACTTTATTTAGAGCTTCTAGTTCTTTTTCGGCTTTTGGTATTTCTCCATGTCTTAGAATTGCTGCTCGCTCAAGATCATACTTATTTTCCGCTTGATCTAGTTCAAAACGTAGTTTTTCTAATTCTTTTTTCTTTTTCTTAATATCTTCATTTATTGATTTTTCACGATTCCAGGCTTCTGTTAACTCACTTTCTTTTTGTTTCATAGATTCAAGTTCACGGTCGATATCATGGCGTCTTTTTTCAGACAATTCATCTTTTTCTTTTTTGATTGCTTGTCTTTCTATTTCTAAACGCATAATTCTATGAGTTAAATTATCTAACTCAAATGGTACAGAATCCATCTGAACTCTTATTGTTGCGCAAGCTTCATCTATTAAGTCAATTGCTTTATCTGGTAAGTATCTATCTGTTATATAACGATTTGATAGAGTGGCAGCTTCGATTAGAGCTTTATCCGTTATAGAAACACCATGATGAATTTCAAATCTATCTTTTAATCCTCTTAAAATCGTTATTGTATCTTCTACATTTGGTTCTTCCACTTTTATTTTTTGGAATCTTCTTTCAAGAGCTCCATCTTTTTCAATATATTTTCTATATTCATTTAAAGTTGTTGCTCCTATAACATGAATTTCTCCTCTTGCTAACATAGGTTTTAAAATATTTGAAGTGTCCATTGCACCTTCTGATGCTCCTGTACCTACTATCATATGTATTTCATCAATAAACATGATAATATTTCCTTCACTTTTTTTAACTTCATTTAGAACATTTTTTAATCTTTCTTCAAATTCACCACGATATTTTGCTCCAGCTACTAAGGCAGCCATATCTAATTCCCAAATTGTTTTATTTTTTAAACTACTTGGAACATCTCCTTTTAAAATTCTTAGGGCTAAGCCTTCTACAATTGCTGTTTTTCCTACTCCTGGTTCTCCAATTAATACTGGATTATTTTTTGTTTTTCTTGATAAAACTCTAGTAATACTTCTGATTTCTTCATCTCGACCTATTACAGGATCTATTTTTCCTGATTTGGCATCAGCAAGAATATCTCTACCATATTTTTCAAGGACATTTTCTTCTTTTTCTGGTTGATTTCCATACATATTATCCTCCCCTTTCACATATTATTATACTCTATTTTTAGCACTTGTCAAGTGAGAGTGCTAATTTATTATAAAAAAAATATCTTTCGATATTTTTATTCACAGTTTAATAATACCGTGTATTCGTATTTTGTTTTAGATTGTTTTTTCACAGTAACTGTGGAATGAGCAGTGCAATCAATTCCATTTCCATTTTTAACATTATCTTTTAAATATTTTGATGTGATAAGTTTTTGTAATTCTATTGTTTTTTCTTCTCCAATTGCTTTTGGTAATTCTGATCTATTTGCTTGAAAATAACTTTCAGCGGCCATTTTTACAGTTTTTTCTTGTTGTGATAGTTTTTCTTTTTTTGACTTATCTATCATTTGATTTACATACCCAATTGTTCCTAATGATAATATTCCTAAAATTGTAATTACAGCAAGAAGTTCTACTAAAGTAAATCCTTTTTTATTATTCATACTATTTTTCCTCTTTCCAAAAACTTGTAAATATCTTTTTTTCCATATTTGGAAAATCTATTCCTTCCTTTTTTCCACAATTAATACATTTTATTAACCAAGCCATATTGTTTCCTAGAATTCTCATTGTTTGAAGTCCTTCTTCATCTTTTTGAATTTCTTCTTTTGTACTTCCAAATACCCCATTCCAATAATTACTTGATACTATTGGCATACAAGAATATGTATAATATTTATTTAAACAATCAAAGGCTGGAAGGCCCCCTGCTCTTCTACAACTAGTTACAGTAGCCGCTGGTTTTCCTTTAAATAGATTAGATTTTCCGTAAAAAACTCTATCCATAAAACTAATTATTGCTCCACTTGGTCCGGCATAATGAACTGGAGTTCCAAAAACAAATCCATCTGCTTCATTTGCTTTTTCTACAAATTCATTTACTTTATCATTCATAAAACACTTTTTCGTTTTAAAGCAATTATTACAACCTAGACATCCACTTATTGGTTTATTCCCTATCCAGAAGATTTCTGTTTCAATACCATTTTGTTGCAATGATTTTTCTACTTCCTTTAATGCTTCATTTGTACATCCATTTTTATTTGGGCTTCCATTTACTAATAACACTTTCATTATTAATCCTCCATTAGCTTTATTATTATTTTAACAAAAATACATTTAAAAATCTATATTAGTATTATTATTGTCCTAATTAGTAATAAATATTAAATGATTCTGTTTTCCTATTACTATTAATAATATAAGAGAAATATTTATAAGTAATAATAAAATGATATGTTTTTTTCTTTCTTGAACTAGATTCGCAATAAATTCTCTAATTAATGCATTGGTATAAAAATACCATTTTGTTTTACTCCCAATTCCTTCACAGTCTAGACCTTGTTCGTTAGCAATCATTCCACTTCTAAAAACATGGTAATTTGTTGTTGAAAAGCATATTCTTGCTTTATTATTATTATTATTATCTATGATTTCTTTTGAATATTTTATGTTTTCATAGGTATTTGATGATTTGTTTTCTATTATGATTTGATTTTTTTCTATTCCTTGTTTTATTAGATATTTTTGCATTGCTTCTGCTTCTGAAGTTATTTCATCTTCTCCTTGACCACCGGATGGAATATAAATTATCTTTTTATTTTTTTCCTCAAATTGCTTTTTTCCAAATTCTATTGCTTTATCTACTCTTCCTTTCAATAATGGAGTAAGATTTCCATTACTCATCACTTTACAACCTAATATGATAATATAATCTTTATCATATTTTGGTATATGATTTGAAGCTTTAACATTACAATAGAGAGTTGCTAAAATAAGAGTATATAAATATGAAATACTTGCATTTATACAAATATCTAGGGAATATTTTATATAATTTAGAGTTGTTTCTGTTAAAATATTATTTAATATTAAATACACACCTTGGGTAAGAAAAAGTCCTATTATTGAGAAAAAACCCATAACTATCCCCAACACTTTATTAGGATGAAACCCCTCTTTCTTTATTAGAATAATATTAGATATTATACTATAAATAGATAAAATAATAATACATGGTAGAGTTAACATTGCAAAATAAGAGAATGATTTTAAAGTATTTTGATAAATATCTATTAAATTAAATACTTTCCAGTTCTGTATTAATAAATTTATTTGCCTTAAAATATTTATATTTATAAATATTACTAATCCTAAGTTCATTATAATAGAATAAGAATATTTTTGTTTTTCATATTGTTTTTTTATATATAGAGTACATCCAATTGAAATTCTAATTAAGAAAAGTATTAAAACTATTTGTATAGCTTTACTTAATTCAATATTATTATTTAAGTTTGTTTTTGATAGTATAATTATAGATAATAGTATAAAAACAATTGTTATTATACAATAAAATATTCTTCTTTTTTCCATATTTTCTCCTAAATATTATTATTTTTTCAAATACTTAATAAACATTTTACTTGCATATGTTAATGATACTGATTTGTTAGTTGCTAGAGAAATATTTATATTTGGAATCATTTTATTAATATTTAGTTCCTTTAAATTATTAAAATTTCTTTTTGCTAAATCTATAATAGAAAAGCCTACTCCTAATCCTATATTTGTAAACTCTGTAATTAACTCTTGACTAACTACTTCCATTTTGGGTAATAATCTTACATTATTTTTAAGAGCAATATAATCTAATAGTTTTCTACTATTTGATTCTTCTTTCTGTAAAATTAGAGGAACATTATTTAATTCATCAAAACTTTTGATACTATCTATATAATAATCTGGATTATAAATAAATCCTTGTTTTAATTCTTTTATTTTTTCAATATTTAAATTTGTTTCTTTAATATTACTTTCATTAAATATTACAAAGTCTAATTTACCTACTTTTAAATCATTTATTAAGTTGTTTGTTAAATCATTGGTAATATTAATACTAATATTTGGATAATCTTTATGAAATTCTTTTAAAGTATCCATTAAGATTAATTTAGTTAAAGTTGTAGAACAACCAATTTTTATTTCACCTTTTGATAAATCTTTAAAAGAAGTAAACTCATTTTCAGCATTATGAATTAATTCTAAAGCTCCTTTTACATATTCGTAAAACATTTCTCCTTCTTTTGTTAATTCCATCCCTTTATTACTTCTTAAAAATAATGTTCCACCTAATTGCTCTTCTAGTTTTTTTATTGATTGTGAAATTGCTGGTTGAGAAATATGTAACTCTTCACTAGCTTTTGTCATATGTTTATTTTTAGCAACCATATAAAAAACTCTATATAATTCTAAATCAACGTTCATAATAATTGCTCCTTATGAGTATTATATCATTAATATATGATACTTATCAATATTATTTTAGAATAGTAGAATTGTTCCTATTGCAACAGATAATTGACATATAATATTAGATATTTCAATTATCCAATGAACTTTAGGATCTTTTAAATTTGCCCTTACTCCTATTATATAAAAAATAATTGGAATAAAATGATTACTAATTATAGATTTTATTATTAAATATATATCGTCAAATACTCTATCGCTCATATTAGAACTACAATAGTATTTTTTTGTTTTTAAGTATATTAATAGTATAAATAATGAAGGTATTCCCAAAATGACTATTCGTTTTAAATTACTAATCGTTTAAAAAAAATCTAGCCAGATAAGAATATACTACTATTTACTAAAATCATTAATTTATAGTCATTCTAGATTTAATTATTCCCAATCCTATTTTTAGCATTATAGAATAAAAGAAAGATGATAATTAATCATCTTCTTCAATTTCATTCGTTATAGATATAATTCTATTATTAGTGGATTTTATTTTTGACATTTCTTAATATCTTATTATCTTTTTTCCAACTACCACTAACTAAACCATCTGGATGAACAATAAATTCTCTAAAAACATCTTCGCTTTCTTTTTTTTCTTTATCCCTTAGCATGCTCATGTTTGAGTAACTATAAGTTATATTTACTCCGAAAGCTTTCCATATTTCATAGACATAATAGTCTTGAATAGTTTGTTGTATAAAATCAAAATTATTGTAGGCATAATCTAAAATTTTATCATAATCATCTTCACCAATCTTATAATTAACACCATATTCATCAGATAGTTTCATTAATCTTCTAAAAGATAAATCATCAGCAAAATTAAAAGCTTTAATAAATTTATTCATATCATCTATGCTTTTTACTTTATACATAACACATTGTATTCTCATTTTAGTTTTTTGTAACTGATTTTTTATATATTGTAATTCTTCTTTAGAAGGGACTTTTGTTTTAAATATTTGTTCATTATCATTATCATCAATAGCATGTCTACTTATATCTACATAATCAAATGTTCCATCTATTAAATCTATATGTTCTTTCAAATAAGTTCCATTGGTATTCATAGTTAAAAATTGTATTGGATAACTTTTTAATATATCAACTAAAGCATCTAATTTTGAGAACAATAATGGTTCTCCTCCAGTAACTGATACTGAGTTTAAACACCCAGCATTATTCATTTCATGTAGCATTCTATCTGTACTATCAAGAAAATCATTAGCATCTTCATTGATAGGGCATCCTTGTTCTACACAAAAATCACACTTACCATTACATTTATCAGTACATTTTAAATGTAAATGCCATAACCACGGATCACTATTTAAATATACATCTTTGCCAAATAATTGTACTTTTTTATCATAATAATGTTTTGAAATATTAAAGTCTTCTACATCACATTTTTTTATATAATCTTTTTTGTCTGTAACTGTTTTTATCATAAATACCTCTTTTTTCTAATCTAACACTTATTAATTACTATTTATATCTTTCTCCAAATATATTCTTAGTCTTTTTAATGATCATCATACTTTTTTCTTTTATAAGTAGGAATGATAAACTTATGTTGATTAGCTCTATGTTTTTCGAGTATTTTTGCTTTTATCGCTTCATCTACTTCTTCTCCATTTATTACTTTAGCAATATCACTATATTTTACTCCTATTTTTTCTTCATCACTCATACCGCTTAGTCCATCATCTGGGGTTTTATATAAAACTTTTTCTGGTACATTTAATACTTCTCCTACTTTAATAACTTCGTCTACTGTTAAATCACCGATTGTTATAATGTCTGATACAGAATCTCCACCTTTTGTAAAGTATCCTACATATATTTCACATTTGTTTCCTGTTCCGGCAACTATATATCTTTTCTTTTCTAATTTAGAATATAGTGCTGCTAAATAGTAAAATGCTGCCATTCTTAATCGAGGTTTTACATTAATATCACTATCTTTTAGTTCTTCTTTTGTAAAATTTCCTAGTTTATTAATCTCATCTTTAAATGTATCATAAACTTCTGTTAGATCTACATTTATCAATTTAAATCCATAATAATCTGCAACTAGTTTTGCATCTTGTTTATCCTCTTCTTTTGAGTGACATGGAAGTGTTACTCCCAAGACATTTTCTTTGCCTAAAGCTTCCGTAAAAAGTCCTGCTACAACACCTGAGTCTTTTCCTCCACTTATACCAATTACTACTCCCCCTAAATTATTTTCTTTATAGTAATTTCTTATAAATTGAACAATTTTATTTTTTTCTTCTAAGGCATTAAACTGTTTCATTTTTCTTTCTCTCCTCTATATAATTTTTTGCTTTTTCTATTAATAGTAGACTTCCTCCATCTAGTATGTATTTTTTATCTACTAAT
>CAMVAN010000056.1 GCA_947165475.1 uncultured Caryophanales bacterium
GTTTTGGAGATGATGTCAATACTTTAATAGACCTTTCTTCACCTTTTTTTGACCTAGAGTACGAAAGGTCAAAAATTCGCGGGCTTCGCCTGTAAGTTGTAGGATGGAAATAGTCCTTATTTTTACTAAAAGTATATAAATCGTAAAAAAAATCAAAACAAAAGAACCGCAAGGGGTGCGGGGGAAGGCGGTTCTTTTATTATTGGTAGAAGAGGAAACCAAGAAAAAGTACTTTTGTCGAAAAAATCATGATAAAAATATGATATACTAATAATATGACAAATCAATAAAAAAGGCATTTTATAGGAGGTATTATTATGAAAGGAGCATCTATGTTTGCTAGTGCTGGTATTGGTGAAACATACTTTAAAAAAGCTGGTATTGATATAGTAGTAGCAAATGAACTATTGCCAAAAAGGGGACAATTTTATCAAGAAATGAACCCAGATTCTAAGATGATTATTGGTGATATTAGAGATACTAAAATAAAAAAAGAGTTTTTAGATAGTGTTTCTAAAGATGTTAAATTTTTAATTGCAACACCTCCATGTCAAGGAATTAGTAATTTAGGAAAAAACAGAACATTAGATGATAAGTTAAAAGATAAAAGAAATTATTTGATATTTGATGTTATGGATATAATAGATAAAAAAGATTTTGATTATATTATGATTGAAAATGTTCCAGGATTCTTTAGAGTTTTATTACCATATAAAAATGAATTAAAAACAATTAAAGAAATTTTTGAAGATAAGTATTCGAAAAAATATAACATTGAAATGAATATATTAAATGCTAAGGATTATGGTGTACCACAAAGTAGACCTAGGGCTATTACTATAATGTACAAAAAAGGTAAAACTTGGAAATGGCCTAGAAAAAGAAAAGAAATAACTTTGGAAGAAGCAATAGGACATTTACCAACTTTAGAGTCTGGAGAAAAATCTAATTTAAAATATCATAATGCTAGAAAACATTTGGATACACACGTTTTATGGATGAAACATACACCAACAGGATGCTCAGCACATGATAATAAGGAGTTTTATCCGATAAAAAAGGATGGGACAAGAATTAAGGGATTTAATGCAACTTATAAAAGAATGAGATGGGATACACCAGCTCCTGCGGTTACTATGAGAAGTGATGCAATTTCATCACAAGAGAATGTTCATCCAGGAAGAAAATTAAAAGATGGGACATATTCAGATGCTAGAGTTCTTACTTTAAGAGAATTGTTTCTAGTTGAATCATTACCAGAGGAGTGGAATATACCAGATTGGTGTACTGATACATTTATTAGACAGATAATTGGAGAAGCTGTACCACCATTACTTTCATATAATGTTGTTAAGGGGATAGGTGATTTACATGATTAAGGGAGCATCTATGTTTTCTTCTGCAGGGATAGCAGAAACATATTTTAAAAAAGCTGGAATAGACATAGTGGTTGCGAATGAATTGTTACCAAAAAGAGGAGCTTTCTACCAAAAAATGTATCCAACATCAAAAATGATTATTGGAGATATAAAAGAAAAAAAAGAAGACTTTTTAAAAGCTATTTCGGATGATGTTAAATTTCTTATTGCAACTCCTCCATGTCAAGGATTAAGTACTTTGGGAATGAATAAACATTTAACTCAAATGCAATCGGATCCAAGAAATTATCTAGTTTTTGACATTTTAGATGTAATAGATAAAAAAGACTTTGACTATATTATGATAGAAAATGTTCCTAGATTTCTGTCTATGTATTTTCCATATAAAGGAGAATTTAAGACTCTAGAAGAAATATTAGTCGATAAATATGATAAAAAGTATAATATAGAGATTAACATATTAAATGCAAAAGATTATGGAGTTCCTCAAACAAGGCCAAGAGCAATTGTTAAAATGTTTAAGAAAGATAAAAAATGGGGATGGCCAAAGACACAAAAAGAAATTACATTAAAAGAAGCTATTGGGCATTTACCAAGTTTGGAGTCTGGAGAAAAATCAAATATAAAATTTCATAATGCAAAAGTACACAATGAACGCGAAATAGAATGTATGAAACATACACCAGAAGGGTGTAGTGCAATGGTTAATGAAGTATATTATCCAAAAAAAGCAGATGGGACAAAGATAAAAGGATTCCATAATACATATAAACGAATGAGATGGGATGCTCCAGCTCCAGCTAGAACAATGAATAATGGTAATATAGGATCACATAATAATGTTCATCCAGGAAAAAAACTAAAAGATGGAACATATTCAGATGCAAGAGTTCTTACTTTAAGAGAACTATTTATAGTTTCTTCATTACCAGAAGAATGGAATATTCCAGAAGGTTTAACAGATACATTTATAAGACATATTATTGGTGAAGCTATTCCACCAATGTTAGCTTATAACATTGTTAAAATGATAGGAGTTGATTCAGATGATTAAGCTTAATAGATCTAAGGATAATAAATGGATTATGCAAAAGAATATTAGTTCTAGTAATCTACTTGAAGCATTTGTTTCTGGAATGCAAAACCAAAATAATATAATTGATTCGGATTATCTAGTTAATTATTTAAGGAGTACACACACTTATCACGGCAGAAGTGAAGAGGGAAACAGCAATACAATGGGAGTAAGATTAAGTCAAGCTTGTTTTTACATGTTTGGATTCAAGAAAGATCATACTTTTTATCCAAGCCCAATGACCGAATTATATTTAAATCAAACGGCTGATAAAGAAAAAATCTCACTAGTTAATCTGTTTTCGATGCAATTTCCAAGCCCTTATAGTGAAACCCCAAGTAACTTCAATATTTATATAGGAAGATTTTTATTAAAATTATTAAGTGATAATAGAATTGATAGAAAATTATATATTGATGAAATGGTATATTTTTTACCATTTATTGAAAGAATAACTCCAGAAATATATAATGAATTAATTGAAAGTATCTTAGAATTTAGGGGCATGTCTTATGAACAAAAGAAAGATCTTTTTACAAGTGTTCAAGATTATGATGATGTATTTGCAAATTGCATGCATGAAATAAATTACTATTTTTTAAGAATATTTTCTGGATTTGGATGTTTGGAAATAGTATCTGATAGTTTTCATAATAATGGGAAATTATTTTCATTTAGGCATGGAAACGGAAATACTTTTAGAACAGATGCTTATGCTTCTATGCAAAGAATCTCTGGATATGTTCAAATAAATCCAAATTTAATGAGTACAGTGAAAGAATTATTAAATGAATATAGTCCATTTGATAAACCAATTACACAAGCAGACAGTTTATCAAAGGAAGATTGGATTCGAGATTTATATGAATTTGAACCACTAAAATATATATCAATAGTAATACCAAGTCATAATAATAAAGCAGATGTTGTAGATATTATAAAAGATATGGTATATCAATCAAAATATGGTTCTAGAGATGGTAAAAGTTTTGAAGAAAGTCTGAAGCCTGTTTTTGAATTATTTAGGGAGAATAGAAATGTCGAAATAATAAGTGGTTCCGGAGATACAGACTTATTATGTGTCATGGAAAATGATGATGAATCATTATATAAAATTAATGTTGATGCGAAAACCTCTCATCATCAAACTTCATCAATTAATCCAATTAGAATAACTAATCACATTAGATTAAACAATTCTAGGTATTGTATTATAGTATCTCCTAAATTTAGTAGAGGAGTTAGAACCGATATTCAAGGTTTTCAAATTGTTACCATTGAAGCAGAAACTTTAGCAAATTATTGTCTAAAAGAATGCTTAAATTCAAAAGATGGCTTAGCAGATTATAATGATTTGAATTTACATATTACAGACAATCTTGGTACAGATATTACTAAGGCTGTTAATTATATAATAGATGAAAAATATGGTATATAAATAAAGGGTGGTTTTATGAAAGAATTAACAAAGAAAGTAGTAGATTTTACTCATGAAAGAGATTGGGATCAATTTCATTCTCCAGAAAATTTAGCAAAAAGTATTTCTATCGAAGCAGGAGAACTTTTAGAATGTTTTCAATGGAATAATGAATATGATTTAGATGAAGTAAAAGAAGAACTTGCTGATGTTATTAATTATTGTTTATTAATGGCAGATAAATTAGGAGTAGATCCTAAACAAATTGTTTTAGATAAAATGGAGAAGACTGCAAAAAAATATCCAGTCGAAAAGTCAAAGGGAAAGAGTACAAAATATAATAAATTGTAGGTGCAAAGAATGATAATTTTAGTTTTACTAGTTACTTTATTAATAGTCTTTCTTTATGTAGAATATAAACGCATTAAAAATGTAACAGATTACATACTTTACTGGTTAATAATTATTATCTTTCTATCTCCGATGATTATATATTACGTGGATATATATAACATTCCAACGAAATTAGGACTGATTAAAGAAGGTGATCCAACCAGATGGTTTGAGTTTACTGAAACATATTTAAGTACAATTGTTGGGACATTAGTTAGTTCTCTAATTGTGATTTTAACAGTTTTAAAGCAAATTAAATCACAAAATGACAGTTCTAAAGAAGATAAACGAATAGAAAATGCACCATTAATTAAATATTATATTAAAAATGAACATGAACAAACAGAAAAGCAAGATTTTATTTTTAATTCTGAAGGAAAAATATATAACATCTTTTTTGGAGTAGAAAATATTGGATTAAACCATGCTAGACATATTGAAATCATAGTTTCATGTGATGAAGAAAAGTGGTCAAGAACTTTTAAAATAAGAAACGAGCAATCATTATTAAAAAAAGATGAGATATATTGGTTTGACTTTGTAATAAATTATAAAAAAAAGAGTCAAAAGAACAAAAAACTAAATATTTTAATCAGTTACTATGATATGTTAAACAATAGATATGAACAAAAAATACATGTTGATTATTCAGTATCAGATGAATTAAGAGTTGAAAGTAGAGGTTTAAAAATTTATTTTAATAATATTGATATTAAAGATGAAGAATTAATTAAAGGATGATGCAAAATATGTTAGTTTATGAAGGAATAAAAACAGGATTTATTGATGATGTAGATTTAGGTGTTATTGCTGATAAAATCAGAAATAAATATATTGAAGTTGTTAAAAGAAGACCTAGTGCACCTGAATTTAATTCATGGAAGAATTCTATGCAATATATGAGAGGTGTATTAAGTGATACTGAAATACCTAATAATACAGGTATTGCTATTGAATATAATATTCCACCAACTGGTTGTAGAATAGATTTTATGATGTCTGGATATAACAAATCTAAATCTAATGTAGTTATTATTGAATTAAAACAATGGGATAAATGTACTGAAGTTGGAGAAATGGATGGTATATATAAAGTTAATACTTATACAGGTGGAGGATTAAGAGATGTTAATCATCCATCTTATCAAGCAATGACTTATGCTAATCTTATAAGAGATTATAATGAATCAGTACAATTACAAGATATTAATGTAGTACCTTGTGCATATCTTCATAATTATTATTTTGATAATGACGATACATTATTATCAAATAATTATAAAGAATATACAGATGCGGCTCCATTATTTGGACATAATGATGTATTAAAATTAAGAGATTTTATTAAGAAATATATAGAAGATGGTGATGATGGAAATATTCTTTATGAAATAGATCATGGAAGAATTAGACCATCTAAAATGTTACAAGATTCCTTAACTCAAATGTTAAAAGGTAATAAAGAATTCTATATGATTGATACTCAAAAGATTGTATATGAATATGCTTTAAGAAATGCTATTGATACAGTAGGAAGTAATTCTAAAAATGTAATGATAGTTAGAGGTGGACCTGGTACAGGTAAATCTGTTTTAGCAATCAATCTATTAGTAGAATTAAATAGAAGAAATATGACTTGTTTCTATGTAACAAAAAACTCTGCTCCAAGAAATGTTTATTCTTCTAAATTAAGAGGAGAATATACTCAAACTTATATTAATCATTTATTTCAAGGATCAGGAAGTTTTATTGATGAAGAAAGAAATAAATTAGATTGTTTAGTAGTAGATGAAGCTCATAGATTAAATGAGAAATCAGGATTATTTCAAAATAAAGGTGAGAATCAAATAAAAGAAATAATTAATGCTGCTAAGTTTTCAATATTCTTTATAGATGAAAATCAAAAAGTAACACTTAAAGATATTGGAAGTGAAGATTTAATAAAAAAATATGCTAGAGAATTAGATGCAGGTATTTATACTTATGAATTAGATTCCCAATTTAGATGTAATGGATCAGATGGATATCTAGCTTGGTTAGATAATATTTTAGAAATAAGAGAAACAGCTAACTTTGATATAGAGGGGTTTGATTATGATTTTAAAGTATTTGATGATCCAAATGAAATGAGAAAAGCAATAGAAGAAAAGAATGAAATTAATAATAAATCAAGAATGGTAGCAGGATATTGTTGGAATTGGATTAGTGAAGGTAAAGATAATACTAACATTCATGATATTGTAATACCGGAATACAACTTTGAAATGAGTTGGAATCTAGGTAATTCATCAACATGGGCAATAGATAAAAACTCAATCAATGAAATTGGATGTATTCATACATGCCAAGGATTAGAGTTTGACTATGTAGGAGTTATTATCGGCGATGATATGAAGTATGTAGATGGTCACATTGTCACTGATTACACAAAAAGAGCATCAACAGATAACTCTTTAAAAGGAATAAAGAAAATAGCTAATAAACAAGGAGAAGAAGTTGCTCAAAAGATAGCAGAAAATATCATCAAAAATACATACAGAACTTTAATGACTCGAGGAATGAAAGGATGCTATGTGTATTGTACTGATAAAGAACTATTAGAATATTTAAAGAGTTAGAGAAATCTAACTTTTTTTGGTATTATAATAAATAACTAAAAGGAGATAATAAAAATGATAAAACAAGAAACAAAATATAAGACAAAGAAGGAAATTTTAAGTCAAATGAATATCATATATGAAAAATATGTAAATTATTTAACTAATATAGTTATTTCAGAAAACAATTTAAATTATAAGACTATATTATTATTTAGTATATTAAATAGAAGTTTAGCACTTATAGAAGCTTATAAAAAATTATTACCAACCAACAATTTAATGGTGCTAAATGGATTAACTAGAATGCAGCTAGATAATTGTATATTTATTCATGGAGCTTATATTTTATGTAAAGATAATGTTGAAATAGAAAAAATATGCAAAAATCTATTATTTAAAAACAAAAAAATTAAAGAGTATAATTATAAACCGAGATTAACAGATAGTTATATAATTCAAGAACTTGATAATATATATCATAATAATATAAAAGAAATGTATAAGTTTTATTGTAATTATATTCATTTTTCAGATAGAGCATTATTATCATCTTCAAATATCAAAGAGGAAAAAAGCAACACTATACTAGAACTATCATTATGCAAAGATTATAAAAGATTTAAGAAACCAGTAATTGTAAATGGTTCCTCATTCGTGGAATTGAGTAAATTTGTTTTAATTTTATTAAAAAATGATTGGGAGAAAATTGAATATAATAATATAATAGCATAGAAGACAATATACCGATAACGGTATAATAAACGTTGACAAATACTACCGATAACGGTATAATGTATATAGAGGTGATAATTATGGAATTTATGACTACTAATGAAGCTGTTAAAAAATGGGGTATTAGTGAAAGAAGAATAAGACAATTATTACAAGACGGAAGAATTGAAGGTGCAGTAAAAGTTGGTAATAATTGGAATATTCCTATTAATGCTAATAAACCAGCAGATAAGAGAAGTA
>CAMVAN010000057.1 GCA_947165475.1 uncultured Caryophanales bacterium
CCTCCTAAGTTCAATATATAATACATTTGTTCGTTTGTCAATAGTCTGAAAAAGCGCACTTTCCTTATAAATAAAAAAATACAAAGTAATTTATAACTTGTATTTTTTATATTTTATCTTTTAAAATACCATTTTCTATACTTACTCTTTGGACAATTGTTAATGCTGCTATTAAGCATAGGGTAAAACTTCCTCCATAACTCATAAACGGAAGTGGTACTCCTGTCATTGGCATTAATCCCATTATTCCTAGTAGATTTACAGCAATATGAAGAAAAATATAAGTTGCTATCCCATAACATAATATCGCGCCTCTATTGTTTGGGCTTTGTCTTCCAATCAACAGGATTCTAAACAGGATAAAAATATACATTAATATAATTCCTATACCCGTTACTAATCCTAATTCTTCTACTATTATTGCAAATATAAAATCAGTGTATGGTTCAGGCAAGTATAAATATTTTTGAGTAGAATTACCAAGACCTACTCCTGTTAGTCCTCCATTATTTATCGCTATATAGCAATTACATACTTGGTTTCCAGTACTCAGTATTTTCTCACATGGATTTCTAAAATCAAATCGCTCAAACTGTCTTTCTTTTAAAACTCCTTTTCCACTTATTATCGCGACTCCAGCTATAATAAGTAAACCTACCACACTAAACACTATTTTATATTTTATTTCATTAGAAATTGGTACTGCTAAAAATATGATGCCAACTATTGCACTATATATAATTGTTGTTCCTAAATCAGGTTGAATAAATATTAAAAATGCTACTACTAGACATATCCCCATTGGGAATAGACTTTTGGTCCAACTTTTTTCTTTTTTAGTAAAATTATCATAATAATACGCTAAAAATACTATTGTAATTATTTTTATAAATTCACTTGGTTGAATACTTATAGGTCCTAAATCAAACCAACTTATAGCGTGATTTTTAGCTTTTCCCATAATTAATAAAAGAACTAACGAAGCAATTCCTAGTAAGAGTAATCCCCAGGAGAAAAAGCCATATGATTTTGTATTAAAATGTATCATAATTAAGAATAAAAGAAATCCAGCTAATAAAAAACCACCTTGTTTGAAAAAGTAATTATATGGGCTTACTGCATAAGTCATATAAGCTGTAACATTAGATGCTGAAAAAACCATAATTAATCCAATTATGAAAAGTAATACAGTTACTATAAATAATGGTTTATCAATATATTTTATTATCTTTTTCATAAATTCTCCTCATTTTAAATATACCATAAAAACAAGTATTTTCCTATTAATTAGACGTTTTAATTCACAAAAAATGTAAATTAACATATTCTATATTAGATTTGTAAAGGAGGGATTTTATGTATTATTATGGTGGAGGAAGTTCTTGTTGTCCAAATCAAACTTCTACTTACTACCCTGTTTATATGAATAATAATAATCATTCTAGTTACGCTATAGTTCTTGTATTATTTATTTTATTAGTAATTGTAATTGGTACTAGATGGAGTAATTAATAATAATAATTTAATGTTTTCCTTTTCAAAATAATATTTTTTTGATAAAATAGTCTCGTTGAGGTGGTTGTAGTGCTTAAAACAAAAGATATTTTAGATGAAAAGGATAAACGTTTAAAACAAATTAGTAAAGAAGTTACTTTTCCTCTTTCTAAGGAAGATAAAGAAACTATCAATACTATGATTCAATATTTACATGATAGTCAAATTGATGAATTATCTGAAAAATATGATTTAAGACCTGGAATGGGATTATCTGCTGTTCAATTAGGGGTTTTAAAAAGATATTTTGTAGTTGTATATGAAATAAGTGATGAAGATGCTGAAGAAAAGAAATTTGATAATTATGTATTAATCAATCCTAAAATGATAAGTAATTCTGTTGAACAAATCTATGTTACGGATGGTGAAGGATGCTTAAGTGTAAACAGACCAGTTGAGGGAATTGTTCCAAGATATGCAAGAGTTACATTTGAAGCATATGACATGGAAGGAAAGAAAATACATATTCGAGCTAGAGAAGATTTAGCGGTATGTTTTCAACATGAACTTGATCACTTAAATGGATTATTATTTACAGATCATATTGATCCTAAAAATCCTTATAAAGGAAAAGACTCTATGAGAGCTATATAACTCTTAGAGTCTTTTTTTTATTATTTTTTATAGTTGTCGACTTTTTTTCTTTATTTCTTCTACTTCTCTTTTAAATGCTTCATCAGTAATTGAAGTTGCACTGATTTCATTGCCTAAAGCTAAGTATTCTGCACCAAATGATCCTTCTTCTATTGATGAATCTATTCCTAAAATATCTTCTTTTGACGTAATCATTTCTTTTGTTACAGGATTATTTAATCTTTTTTCTAACATTTTAGATTCGTTATTTTCTTCTTGATTTAAAACTAATTCTTCGCTACCATCATTATATTGATGTAGAGTTGCAGGTCTTACAATAAAATTACCTACCAATTCAGGGCAATTATTACTTTCATCTTCTATAGCTTTTGCTACTAAATAATCTGATCCAGAATAATTAATTATTCCATAGTAATCTGCATATGTTAATAGTACCCCATCCTTTATTCCTATCCCTTCTTGTCCTTGAAAATTATTCATACTATCAGCAAATCCAAATCTTATTTTTAACATATTTTTACCTCCTTTTATATCCTATCATTTTTTTATAAATATTCTTCACGATTTTCTAGACGTACACTTACTAATTTTGATACGCCAGACTCTTGCATAGTTATACCATATAAAGTATTTGCATACTCCATAGTTTTCTTTTTATGTGTAATAATTAAAAATTGAGTTTTTCCTGCATAATGATTTAAGTACTTTCCAAATCCTGCTACATTAGCTTCATCTAAAGCAGCTTCTACTTCATCAAATATACAGAATGGTACCTTTCTAACATTTAATATCGCAAACAATAAAGATATTGCAGTTAGTGTTTTTTCTCCTCCACTTAGTAAAGAGATTGTAGTTAACTTTTTACCAGGAGGAGATGCTACTATATCAATTCCAGTTGTTAGTAAATCGTCAGGGTTTGTTAATTTCAAATCAGCATTTCCACCTTTAAATAGTTCTTTAAATACTTTTTGAAATTCTTCTTTTATTTTTAAGAAAGTATTTTTAAATTCTTCTTTCATTACTTCATC
The DNA here is from genome assembly GCA_947165475.1 of uncultured Caryophanales bacterium. Classification (GTDB taxonomy): domain Bacteria; phylum Bacillota_I; class Bacilli_A; order RF39; family UBA660; genus UBA3789. The sequence continues at coordinate 3,177 of CAMVAN010000057.1, forward strand.
CATTTCATTCATTATTTTAAGTAATGTTTCTTCTGCTCCTAAAAGATCGTCTTTTTGTTTTGTTAAAAACTCATATCTTGTATTTACTCTTTCATATTCATCTATGGAAGCTAAGTTTACCATTCCTATTCTTTTTATATTATTTCTATAGGTATTTACTTTTAATCTTGCTTCTTCTGGTTCTATTTCTAAAGGATAATCTTTTTTGGCTTTTTCAAAAGTCATTTCATAATTTGTATTTAGATTGTCTAACATATTATCTAATCTTACATCATATTTACCAATTAGTACTTCTAATTCATGTGATGACTTTTCTAAATTATGAAGAGTAGATGCTTTTAATTTATAATCTGCTTCAATAGACTCAATTTTTTCTTTTAAAGCATTTATTTCTTTTGTAATAGATTCTAAATGTATTTCTATTTGTTCTTTTTCTGAGGATTTTTCATGATATTTTTTTATTAGTAATTGTTCTTTTTCGCTGATTGAATTATTTTGAATAGATTCTAATGATTCATATTCTTTTGTTATAGATATTAAACTTTCTTTTATTTCTGTTAATTCATTTTTCTTATTTGTATATTTTTCCTTTAATGTCACTTTTTGTTTAGATATATTAAATGATTTTTCTTCTATCTGATTTAATTCATTTGTGTTTTCTAATAATTCTTTTTCAATTTCTTTTTCTTCTTTTTCTAATAAATTAACCTTTTCTTCTAAATGTTTCATTTCCTGTTTTAATAGAATTGTACTTTTTCCGTGATATGTTGATCCTCCTGTTAGAGAGCCTCCTACATTTACTACGTCTCCATCTAATGTTACTATTTTATATTTAGCATGTATTTTATGAGAGAGAATTGTCGCAGCATCTATTGTTGTTGTAACTATAACTATTCCTAATTGATTTTTTATAATTGAGGAATATTCTTTATTATAAGTTGCTAAATCTGATAATACTCCGATAAAATCAGGACTATTTTTTAATATATTTAATGAATCATAATCTATATATCTTTCTTTAATAACACTTAAAGGAAAAAAAGTAGCTCTTCCTAAATGTGAATCTTTTAAATAATTAATGGCGTTTTTAGCAGATTCTTCATCTTTTGTAATTATAAAGTTTTTGTTACTGGATATAGCTGTATTTAAAGCTTTTATATATTGGTCATCTATTGTTAAAACATTCCCAATTGTGTTATAAATGCCTGTTAACGATTTATTATTTAATACTTTTCTTACAGAGTTTGGCATGTCTCCATTTTGATCTATCTCTACTTTTAAATTTTCTATTTTATTTTTTATAGATAATATTTCTTGATTATGGGTATTATAATCATTTCTTAACATATTCTTTTTTAATTTATTATTTTGTATTTCTCTATCTATATCTAATGATTCTTTTTCAATTAGAGATGATTCCTTAATAATTTCTTTTATTTCTTCTTCTACTACATTTATACTCGATGAGTATTTTTCTTTTTTTTCTATTAGTGTTCTTATTTCTTCTTTTATTTCATTTTCTTCTTTTGTTGTTTTACTTCTTTCTTTTAAAAGATTTCTTTCTCCATCTAGTTTTTCTTTTTCCTCAATTACTTCTAATAATTTTTGATTTAATATTTTTTGTTCATTTTCTAGTTCTAATAATCTTTTTTGATTGGCTTCTTCACCAGCATCTTTTAGACTAGATTCATTAGATAGAGTAAGAATTTCTCCATCTATTTTTTCTTTTTTTGTTTTTGCATTTTCTAATTCATGATGAATATTTTCTATATCGTAAGCAAGTAATGCTACTTCGTATTTATCTAAGCCTTTTTTGTTTTCTAAGTATTCTAATGCTTTTGTACTTTGCTCTTTTAATGGCCCTATTTGATATTCTAATTCTCTTATAATATCATTTACTCTTTCAATATTATTATGGGTTTTATCTAATTTTCTTAGAGCTTCTTCTTTTCTTTTTTTATATTTTAAAATACCTGCTGCTTCTTCAAATATAATTCGTCTATCATATGAAGAGTTACTTAATATCTTATCTACTTCTCCTTGGGAAATAATATTAAAGGATTCTTTTCCCATACCAGTGTCCATTAGGAGATTATATATGTCTTTTAATCTACATTTTTCATTATTTAGATAATATTCATTTTCTCCACTTCTATAAACTCTTCTTTTTATTGATATTTCTGTGTAGGGAATGTTTATAAAATGATCTGTATTATCAAATATTAATTCTACACTGGCAACATTCAAAGGATTTCTATTTTTTGATCCAGAGAAGATAACATCTGACATCGAGCCTTCTCCTCTTAAAGATTTGACAGATTGTTCTCCTAGTACCCATCTAACAGCATCTACTATATTACTTTTTCCTGAACCATTTGGTCCAACAATACAAGTTGTTTTTCCATCTAATTTTAATTCTAATTTATCTGCAAACGATTTAAATCCACTACTTATAATTCCCTTTAAATACATACTATCACCATACTTACTTATTTTACACACTATTTTTTAATTTATATATAGTTCTCATCTTCTTCATTATAATAGAATAAGACTTTTTTTTCAATAATTTTCTATCTATATAAAAGCAACTAAAAAAAAAAGAAATACAATTTGTACTTACTTTCTTCCCTTACTTTTTTTTAGTTTTTCAACTTGTGAAAAATCTGGATTATACAAATCAAAATCTTCAGGAACTTTATATTCGATTGTTTCTCTTTCAGTTTCCCATTCTCCATTATTAGGAGATTCTCCTCCATTCTCATTATATTCCCATTTAGATTCAGTTTTCAAAAATTCTTGATATAATACTTTGTTTTCTGCGCTTTCTCCAAGACTAAAAGTATTATATTTGTTTATTCCCATACCATTACCATATTCAAAGGTGATGTTCACACATACATTCCCCTTTTTATCTACATATACATATGCTCTTTCTCCATAACCACAAAAATCTAAATATCTTTGTTTGACTTCTTCGTTTAATTCCATCTATTTCATCTCCTTTGTACTTTGATTATATATTATTTTGTTCAAACTTTCAATTTAAAGTTTTCTGGAACTTTATAATAAGTTGTTTTTTCTTCTTCAGGTTCATGTGAGGTATCCTCTGGACCAATAGAGCCAAGATCATAGCTACCTTGACGATGATATCCATATCTACTTACAATATACTTTAACGCTGTTTCATCTTGCATTTGAAAGCTATATGTATTATCTATATAATCATACACTTCTTCGTTAACTAATCCTTCCTTACTATATGATATATAATATATTATAACATCCTTTTTCAATTACTCTTACCACATTTTCAATAGGAACAAAAGAAACCAACATTCTTACAAAATCATCATTGTTTTTTTATTTTGGGAACTATTTTTGCAAAAATCTAAATTACTTTTTTTAATTTCTTCACTTAATTCCATGTATTTTCTTTCCTTTCTAGTTCTAATTATACTTTTTTATAAAACAAAATACAAGACTTTTGCTTTAAGATTTGATAAACTATGTTTAGGTGATAATTATATGAAAAAAATGATTTGTCTTTTATTATTTATTCTATTATTATGTGGATGTGATAAATTAGATAAAAAAACTCTTCCTAAAGAAGAGAAAAAAGAGGAAACTATACCGGAAGTAGAAGTATATAATGATTTAAATCATACTCCTATTTCTTTTTATGAGTTAAAAGGAAATCATTTAGAAAAGAAAAATACTCTTACTGGTTCTTTTCAAGGAATGGATGATATCTTTTTTCTACAATTGTTTCCATCAAATGATGAAAGAATAGATTTAGAAAATGACTTTGCTGATTCTTTTTATCAGGAATTTATAAAATATAATAATCCTCCTATTAAAATAGGATTTTCGATTGATTTTTTATTAGATAATAAACCAATTCATTATAATATTCTTACTCCTAATGATACTATGAAAGAAGAACAATCATTCTTAGTTTATTTATATGATGATTATATAAATCGAGGAAAGAGTTTTTATTCTCATATTGAAAGTGATGATTATAATGAATCTACACTATTTACTGCGATAAAATTCCAGTGTGGTGGGAATTGTCAGAATATTACTAGACCTATTCAATTAAAAGTATTTACTTATGATTCACAAGATGATTTTTCTAATGATGTTTATAGAGGTAATAGTTATTCTACTTTTACTTTCTGTATACATAGAGATTGCTCACTCTAGGCTTTCTTTTAGTAAGTTTTCTAATGTTACAATCTTATATCCTTTTTGTATAATATAATCTATTGTTGTTGATAGTTCTTTTTCATTATAA
>CAMVAN010000058.1 GCA_947165475.1 uncultured Caryophanales bacterium
TATATTAATTTAAAATCTTGCATATTCTATAGTTGTATGATAAATTTAATAATGAAAGGAGGGTAAATAAATGGATGGTATAACTGGTATTGATCGTGATAGAGCTAAGAATGATATTATGAAATTTGATGCCGATGCTGCTCATGCTTTAGTAGTTTGTCATGATACTTTAGACTCTTTTTTTAGTGTTTTAGCTAATAGGTGGGCATCTACAAATGCAAAGACTTTTACTGAAGGTGTAGAAAAAGAAGAAGAAAATATTTTTAATTCCTATTGGAATGAATTAGAGCGTATTATTTCAGGTGCATACGAAGCTGCTAATATTCTTCTTAGATCTCTTGGTGAAGTTCCGTTAAATGAAGAAAGAAATTTCCAAGATTATATGTTTATTCTTTTTCCTTTTCATCTTTTCACTTGTAAGGAAGAGATAAATGGTAAGGTTGGAATGGATACAGAGAGTGTTAGAACTGCGTTAGCTACTTTAAAAACAAAATATAATTCAGCTATTGATTGTATAGATGATTTACCTACAGGTATTTCTTTTTATGATCCTGATGGAGAATTGGTCGATACGTATAATAGTGGTTTAAAAAGTTTTAAGCAAAAATTCAAAGATATATTCGATGAAGTTATTAAAAAAATGGATGAATATATAACAACTGAGACAGAAAATATTGAACTTGCTAAAGAGCAAGCACAGGATTCTTTATCTAACTAATTTAGAATACTAAAAAACTAATGTTTTTGAAGCATTAGTTTTTTTATTTTGTGAAATGTCCATATTTTGCTTTTTCTTCATATTTGATATTATACATATCTAAATCTTTTATCATATTTTTTAGGCTACATTCTCTATATAATTCTTGATTTGGAATAATGTCTCCTTTATCAGTATGAATGTATATTGCGAGAGGTTCTTGTTTTCCTATGGCATAAGATAGTTGTACTTCACACCAATAATATTTTTTATTTTCTTTTAGTATTTTTTTTGCTATCTCACGGGCTTTATAGGCTCCCGTTCTATCAACCTTTGTTGGATCTTTTCCTGAGAATGCGCCTCCTCCAACTGGAGCAAATGATTGATAGGTATCTACTACTATTTTTCTACCGGTTAAGCCTGCATCTCCTTCAAATCCACCTATTTCAAATCTACCAGTTGGATTTATTAAGAATTCTTCTATTTCAATATTATACTTTGAACATATTTTTTTAACAATTTCTTTTAAAACTTCATCTGTTATATTTCTTTCTTCTTCTGTATTTTGATAACAAATTGTAAAGGTTTTTATTTTCTTTAATTTTTTATCATCATAAATACCAGTAATTTGTGCTTTACCATCAGGTAGAAATCTTTTGTCTTTTTTTCTTAACTTATCATATTCTTTACTAAATTCTTGCAGTATTACCATAGCTGTTGGAAGAAAGTATTTATTATCTCTTATGGCATAACCAAACATCATACCATTATCTCCTGCTCCTCCTACTTCATTATTTGTACCTCTTGCTATATCAATACTTTGAACACCTAAATTATTAATTATTTCATAATTAGTTGAATATCCAACATCTTTTAGTACTCTTTTTACAATCTTTTCTATATTTACTTTTGTCTTTGATGTTACTTCTCCTGTTATAAAAATTTTGTTTTTTCCTCCTACTGCCTCAATACCACATCGACTATTTCTATCTTCCTTTAAGTATGCATCTAACAGTGCATCACTTATTTGATCACATACTTTATCTGGGTGTGATCTAAAAACTATTTCATTACTATAATATTTCATAATTCTCCTCCAAAAAAAAGACTTAAGATAACTCTTAAGTCTATTATAGTTATCTTATCGATCTAGCTTTACCACCTAATTTAATAGGTTGGTGTGATTTCATAGGGCTAGTCCCTCCATCACTCTTTATAAGATTTAAGTCTATTCTAATATATGTTTTTTTATTTGTCTAGTAGTTTTCTTTTTATTTTTTCTATATGAAAAACTACTATTCCATATTTTTCTTCCTCTTCTTGTGTTAAAAATCCTCTGTCATAAAAAGATTGCACTGTACTATCTATATCTTTATGTCTACTACTAAAATCTTTATCAAAATACTTTTTTATAGCAGCTTTTAATTTTTTGTAGGTTGTTATATCTTTTACTTTCATTTCTATTATATCTTCTGGATTTGATATTTTATGAAATTCTATTATATCACCTATTTGTACTTTTCTTCTTTTTTCATCATTCATACGATATTCTCTAACTTTTGTCCCATTATTCATTCTTTTAAAAGCACTATCATTTATTTTCATATTATGTATCATTTTACTCTCTCCTTTTTGTCATCATATCATATTTTTTATCTTCTAAAAAGATTATATATTTGATATAATTATTATGGTGATAATATGTTTACGTTTGAATTATTCATTATTTTTATAATGATTTTATTAGTATGTATGATTGGATTTAAGAAATATGTTTGGTTTATTTCTTTAGGATATGGATTTTCTATATCGATTGTTGGAGTTATGTTACTCATTTTATTTTGGAATCAACTAGATATTGGTTATATTCTTGGAGCAGTTACCTTAATTTGTTATGGAATTCGTTTAGGAGGTTTTCTAGCAATTAGAGAGATTAAGAGTTCTACTTATAATAGTAAAATGAAAAAAGAAATTTCTGATGGTAAAAACATGAAGTTTCCAATAAAAGTAATTCTATGGTTAAGTTGTGCTCTATTATATTTATTTATGACTTCTCCCATTATCTTTCGTTTTATTAATAATAGTGGGACAGATAATATTTATTATATAGGTTTAATTATTACAATACTAGGAATTTTTTTAGAAGCTTTATCAGATTTACAAAAAAGTAAAGCTAAAAAAAATAATCCTAATCGATTTGTTGATACTGGTTTATTTAAGTTTGTCAGATGTCCAAACTATTTAGGAGAATTAATTATTTGGTTAGGAGTATTTATTTCTGGAGTTTCTTCTTTAACTGGAATTGGTCAGTGGATACTCTCTATTATTGGCTTTATTGGTATAATTTATATTATGTTTAGTGGTGCAAGAAGATTAGAACTTAGACAAGATAGAACTTATGGAAATGATAATCAATATCAAAAATATTCTAAATCTACTCCTATTTTAATTCCTTTTATTCCGTTATACAGTGTAAAAAAATATAAATGGCTTGTTGGATAAGCCATTTTTAATTTGATCTGTGTTTTCTCATGTACTCTATCGTTTTAAATAAAGTATCTGTTTGATACAGTTTTTCTATATTACTTTTAAAATCTAATTTATATTTTTCTTTTAATCTTTCAAATTCTCTATTTGTTCTTTCTTCTATATTATTATCTTTTTCTAAATAGTCATCAATACTTAGTTGTTTTATTTCTTGAGTAGATAATTGATACAAACCTGTCCCAATTAAACGAATACTTCTTTTTTCAATGTCTTCTAAAAGTTTTAAAGCCTCTTCTTGTATTTCTATTGCACTATCACATGAAGCTGATAATTTCTGTCTTGTAATTGTTTTCATATCTGAATAGGTTATTTTTAAAGATACTCCATTTCCATGAAGCTTTCTTTTTTTTAACTGATTTTCTAGACAGATTGCTAAAAGAAATAAGATATCTTTAAAAAATTCATAATCATTTTCATCTTTTTGAAAAGTTACTTCTCTACTTAGTGATTGAGCATTTTCTGGATTATATGGTTTTAGTTCTCTATCATCTATTCCATAAGATATATCATATATAAACTCTCCTCTTTTACCAAATAGTTTTAATACTTTTTCTTTATTATTTTGAATATCTCTAATTGTAAATATTTTATTCTCATTTAATTTTTCTTTTGATTTTTTTCCTACTGTATGAAGAGCATCTACTTCTCTATCAATTACTAGATTTACAAAATCTTCTTTTGTTAGAATTTCAAAATATCCATTAGGTTTTTTCTCTTCACTTGCTGTTTTAGCAGCAATCTTAGAGTACGAGAGACCGATAGAACAAGTTAGACCTATTTCTTTTAGGATTCTCTCTTTTATTGTTTTGGCAATCTTCCTTGCCTCATCTATGCTCTCTACATTATCTGTAATATCTAAGTATGCTTCATCTAGCGCAATAGCTTCTTTTTCTATTGCGTACTCATCCCATATTTTATGGATTTGATTGGATACTTTTTTATATTTTTCATAGTTTGGATGAATAAAGACTCCTTTTGGGCATAATTTATAAGCTTCTTTTATATTCATAGCGGAATGAACTCCATATTTTCTGGCTTCATAATTACAGGTTGCTACTACACCTCTTTCATGAGGAAGAGAACCAATAATTACAGGTTTCTTTCTAATTGATGGATTATCTCTCATCTCAACTGATGCATAAAAGGCATCCATATCTACATGTATTATGATTTTATTTTTACCCATCTAGGTACTCCTTTTGGCTTTTCTTTAAACATATTTATATAGGTAATTATATTTTCATCTGAAAATTCATTTTTTAATTTACATTTTTTTTCTTTTATTATTTTATTTTGTTTTAACATAGCTTTTTCTAAAGATTTTACAGCAACATATTCTGGTTTTAAAATAATAGATAATTCCTTTTCATTATCTTTTCCAATAAGTTTAATACTATTTTTATTTACTGGTCCTATTATAAATTGAGTGTTATTTTTTGATATGTCTTCATAATATTTTTCTACTAATTCATTTATAAAGAAACTATCTAAACATAAAAGATGTGAAAATCTATAATTATCTATAATAATTGTAGATATTTTTCCTTTAAAACTCAAGTTTAGTCTATTTACGCTACTTGGTATTGTTATAGATACATTGTTCGTTGGAATTACATTTTTCATATTAATTATATTCGTTCCGCTTTGAAATTCTAGACTTGATAATATACCTGAATAATTTCTATTTGTTTGAAATAATTCAACATCACTGGATATTATAGCTTTATCTTCTCTTAAACATAACAATTCAAATAGTTTATCCCCTATTTCTGTATCAAAGTCTATTTTTTTAATACCTGTTAATAATGATCTATTAATCCCATTTTTTTTAATTAATTCTTTATGAATATTTATTAAATATGAATAATTAGTATCTTTTAATGAATTTAAGTAAATATAAGTTTCAAGAGACATTTCTTCTTTTATTTTTATTTTATTCATTATACAATTCATTTTAAAGTTTATGTAATTATCTTTTAATACTTCTTTTAAATTTACTTTTTGATTAAACCAATATAATAAGTTATTTGAATCAAATAATAATAATGACAATAAATATTTATTCTTATAGATATCATCTTTATAGTTAATTAAGAAATTATAAATATTTTCTTTTATTAAATCATTAGAGTTATAATATTCTTCTAAGTCTTTTTTAATCAAGTTTTGATAAATTTCTTCTGCTTTATAGTCATTTAATAGGAATGAATCATTAATTAATTTAGGATTCTTTTTTAAATATTGGTATTTTAAATATATTATTTTTTGATAAAGTGTCTCTATTTCATAACTAATTAATTCATAATTATTATCAAAGTATCTATATTCTTCTATAATATTATTTATTTCTTCTAGATAGTTTTGATTATCATACTTGGTTTTATTTTCTATAAAATCATTCATATGAAATTCTATATAATTATTCATTTCTTTTACATCTTCATATATGAGATCTATTTTATATTCTATTTTACCAATTCTATCTAAACTATGTCTGTCAAATGATATTGCTGTTTCATGATTCTTTTTTATATAGTTAATTAAACTCTTTTTTGTATTATACTTTTTTTGATAATTTAGTACTATTTTATCATAATCTATATGCTTACTATGATTAACCAATATTTTTCTTTCCCTGTCAATCATAGCAATAATACAAGTTTTATGAAAATAATATAATAATTTTTCTTTGGCTTTTTGTAAACTTTCTAGATTTGGATATTCTTCTATTAACTCATCTATCACAGCATAATGAAAGATTATTTCTTCTTGCATATAAAAAAGTTCTTTATAAAATATTTGGATTTTTTCTTTTAAAATCTTCTTTTCTTCTTCTTCCAATTCTTCTTTATACTGATTATCTAATATATTTAAAATACAATTTATATGAATATTCATTTTATATAAAATAAAATCATGTAGAAAAAAATAATTTGGATTTCTAAAGTCTACCATTCCTTGAGTTTTATATTGTCTTATTAACTCATATTTTTTTGTTAAAAAATATTGTATATTATCTTTTGATATTAATTCTAGATCATTTTGTATGTAGACTGGCATATTTTTTAATGATAGACTGTATAACTCTGTAGCAGTTTTTTCTTTTAATGTTTTAATATCTTCATTTTTTAATATTTCACTAATAAAATACATAGTTTTTCTCCTCAAATATATTATATAGATTTGAGGAGAAATTGCAATTAATAGTTAAGTACATATGTTGGTTATTTCTTTGTTTTGCATAGTTCTAATTGACTGTTAATTAATAATATAGTATAATATGAAATTATTAAAGGGGGCTCTATTATGTCAAGTAATAAGGATTTTATTGTGATAAGTGATTTTCATGGTATATATGAAGTTTTTTTCAAATTAAAGTATAATTATATATCTGAATATGATAATATTTATATTCTAGGTGATGCTACAGATCGCGGTTATGATGGCAATGGTGGATATGGCGTTAAATTGCTTTTAAAAATAATGGGCTTGGAGAAAAAGATTAAGTCTCTACCTCAAAATGTACGTGAAGAGCATCATATTGGAAACATTCATTATATTCCTGGAAACCATGATGATTTTCTATATGAATATGCTTTATTGCAAGATGAAAATGCAAAAGAAAATTTGAAAATAAATCATGGAGAGCAAACGATTAAAGATATTGATGATATTAGGAAAAAAAATCCTAAACTTTTGGAGAAATTAACTGAATGGTTAGGAAGTAAGCCTTTACAAGTAAAACATAAAGGAAGAGATGGTAAAGTATATTGCCTCGCTCATGCATTTTTTGATGAAGTTTTATATAATCAAAATAAAGACTACTCTCTTTCAGATTATTTGCATGCTAAGACTCTCTATAGGGGGTTATTTAATGTATTTTGGTTTAGAAAAGGTCAAGATGCTTATCAATCATTTCGGGTTCCAAGCAGTGATAATATTGGTGTTATTGGACATACTCCATCAATGCTTAATCCTAATACTAGAAATTTTGATTTGGATGGCTCTGATGGTAAAACCTTTAGAGTTATGAATGTTGATGGAGGTTTAGCCTATGGAGGGAATATGTTAGAGTATAGCGGAGGCGACACTATTATAAAGGCTAATCGTTTTGACACTGAGGAGCTAGAAAAAATAAAAAAGAAAAAATATCCTTATTATTCTATTGATGATATTTTTAAACGTTATTTAAATACAAATCAAGAGCAAAAAGAAAAGAC
>CAMVAN010000059.1 GCA_947165475.1 uncultured Caryophanales bacterium
AAAGATACTAAAAAGAATCTAAAAGTACAAAAAAAGAGTTTTGATAAAAAAAGTATAGAAAAGAAAACAGATTATAAAGTAAATACTACTAATAGCAATAATCATGCTTCTACTTTTCAACTGATTATTTTTATTGTTTTACTTATTGTAGTTATTGTTTTAGGGGTTTTGATTTTTCAAAAATCAAAAATGGAAAGTAATAATGAAACTGCTAATATTAGCATACCAATTGTAAAAGAAGATTCTAGATTTGCTTTTAATATTAATGCTCTTAATTTATCTCAAACGGATGAGTATGTTTTTAAAATTGTTAATTATCGGGATGATAATATAAATACTGAGGATTTTTCTTATAATATTACTATTATAAATCCTACAAATACTGTTATTGAAATGACAAAAGATGATGATAAAAAGAATTATTTAAGTGGAAAAAAAGAAGAAACTATTGAAAATGAAAAATTAGGTAATTCTTTAAAAGAAGAACATTATTATCATATAAAAGTTGTAAAAACAGGTAAGTTAATGGAGAAAGATTTAATTTCTGTTATTATTCAAAATTAATTATTATGATAAATTGACTTTTAATTCTAACAATGTTAAACTTATATAGAATAGAAAATAGGTGACTAGTATGGATTTAAAAAATGAAAAAATTGAAATGGAAAAAGATGGAAGAAAAGTATTATGTGATATTTTGTTTACGTTTGATTCTGAAGAAACATTAAAGTGTTATGTTGGATATACAGATCATAGTATTGGAAAAAATGGTAGAAAAAATATTTATGTATCTTGTTATAATCCATTAGTTTTAAATGGTAAGTTGGAAGATATTACGGATGAAGATGAACTAAGAATGGTAAATGAAGTGTTGATACGTTTAGATGAACAAGCTAATGGATAGGAGGATATGACATGATTCAAGAAGATGCTATATATTCTGGTACAATTCAGATTGATAATCATAATTTATATGAAGATGAGATAAGAAGTCTTGTTATGAAGGAACTTGAAAAACATAATATTATTTTAGAAACTGATTTTCAAATTGTTTATGATGTTTTAGATTCGGAAATTTCTTTTTCTGTCTTTTTAGAAAAACAGAAAGATGATGATATTCATTCTGAGAATGAGATTGTTAAGAGAATTACTAAGTTAAAAGAGGAGTTTTATTCATGCGACTCTAATGATTTTGAAAGAAGAGAAATACTTCTATTAGAAATGGAAAATATATTAGATACTTATTATCGTTCTCATGATATAAAAACTAAAAATGATAATATCAGTTCTGATGACAGTATTATTTCTATTTCGGAGTTAAAAAGTAGACTAGCTCAAAATATTCAAAGATATAATGATATTGATATAGAAATATCTAATTTGAAGAGAGAACTATCACAAAAATTAGATTCTAAGCATGGAGTTTTAAGCCAGGAAGATATTATTAATATAGAATCTGATTATTTAAAAAAGATATCGAATTTAAATAGTGAATCTGTTCAATGTTTAATGCATATAGATTTAATTGAAAATGTACTTTATATTGTTAAAGAAAAAGAACAAGAAAAAGAGAGAAAAACTGTAGATTATTCTATTTTAGATAATATTCAGATGGTTGTTTATCCAGAATTTATTCATAGTGAAGGTAGTAGGAAGATGCCTCTTATGATAAAGCAGCTAGTTGAGTTACGTTTAAAGTCAAAAAGCCAGCCTCATTTAATACCAAATAATTATAGCACTCCTTATGAAAGAAATAGTACGGATGAAAAAGACCCTGATATGTTAGCTGATTTTACTATTTCTTCTGAACCTATTGATGTTTTTTCTAAAGAAGAAATATATGTTTTAGAAGATAATGGCGATTATTATGTTTCTTTAGATACTTTAAAAAGATTTAATATTTCTGCTGAGACTGATTTGTCTTATAATGATAGAACTTATTATAAAATTTCTGGTAGTGATTATCATATTATTTTATCAAATAAGGATAATGATTATTCTCCATATGATATTGTTGTAGAGACTATATCTTTGGATAATAATATTATAAATGATGATCCAATTTCTGAAGTTATTTTACCTGATGCTGTCGAAAAGAAAATTTTAGATATTTATCAGAGTGATGAATCTGATGATTGCTATATTTTAAAAAGTGTTTGTGAAGATAATATTATTCCTTTTAATGATGTTGTAGTTGTAGATGATTTGGAATATGTATTAATTAATTCTAATAATCAAAAAGAATTTAAGGAACATTTTTCAGATTATGATTTTGTTTATCATACTATTCACATTCCGTCTCTTTCGGATTCTTCTGAAGAAAAAAGTGCACCTGTTTCTTCTGGAGAAGTTAATCATGAATTGTACCATTATTTAGCTTCTTCTATTTCTAAGAAACCTGAGCCTTGCAATATAAAAGTGACTCGTGAGTTTATGAATGAGTTAACAAATGGATATGAATTTAATATTATTTGTTCACATGGTAATAATGTAGATGCTTCAAATGATTTATTTTCTTACTTAGCTAAAGAATTATTTGATACTCCTAGAGGAAAAGAGGTTGTTGATCGTGTTAATTCATTATCAGAAGAGGAACTAGCTATTTTAACTGGATCTAGTGATTTGGAAAATACTGCTTTTCAAGATGTTATTGGAGTAAGAAAATAAAAATATATATTAAAAGGTAATTATTTATTGCCTTTTTTTGTTTTTCATACTATTATGGTGTTAGAAAGGAAAAGTTTATGAAAATTGTAAGGGAAGATAATGGAAATGTTTTGTTAGTTTTAAAGGAATGTGTTCCTGTATCTCAAATTAAGTCAAATGATGTAGACGCTTCATTTGAAAAACATGTTCCTCAAATGAAAAAAATTGATAATAGTGTTGAAGTTTTTGTTAATCATGTTATGGAAGAAGATCATTATATTGAATGGATTTTAGTTGATTATGGTTCTAGGCAGATAATTGAGCATTTTTCACCAGGAGACGTTCCTAAGATTGTAGTAGAGTATCAGGATGGAATGAAAGCTTATAGTTATTGTAATAAACATAGTTTATGGATTAGTGGTGAAGTTTTTTAAATGAATAAAATTATTGGATGTATTTTATCAGGAGGATTAGTATTTTTATATTATATTTTCTTATTTAGTATTATTTTAGTATCTCATAATGAAATGCCAATTAATTTGTTTCTTTTTTTCATTGCTTTATTTTTAGTTCCTATAATTGGTATTGTTTGTGTTTTATTTATGAGGATTTCTGAAATTCGTTCTGGGGAAGAGGAAGAAGCCAAAAAATATTAGGAGGATTTTTATGATTATTGTTACGACAGAAAAAGTTGAAGGAAAAGATATTAAAGAATCATTAGGTATTGTAAAAGGAGAAATTGTTCAGTCTAAAAATTTTGGTAGAGATTTTATGGCAGGAATGAAAACCATTGTTGGTGGAGAAATTAAAGGTTATACTGAAATGATTCGTGAAGCTAGACAAATTGCTACTAAGAGGATGGTGGACGAAGCTGAGGGGCTTGGTGCTGATGCAATTGTTGGTGTTCGATATGGATCTTCTGCTGTTATGCAAGGTGCTGCAGAGATAATAGTTTATGGGACAGCTGTAAAATTAAAATAATAGCAAGTTTTTTTGCTTTTTTTTAATAGTGTGATAGTTTTATTTTGACGTTTTTGCAATTTAGCTATAATTTTGTGCACTGCATAGAAATATGAGGCTTTTTTGCGTTGAAAGGAGTGTAAAATAAAAAATGTCATTCATCGAGGTAAAACAGATATCGAAAACTTTCAGAGTCGATAAAAAGAAAAGCGGTTTAAGGGAATCTATAAAATCTTTCTTTAAGAGAAAATTTATAGATGTGAAAGTAGTAGAGGATATTTCTTTTTCTATTGAAAAAGGAGAAATAGTTGGTTATATTGGACCAAATGTTTTTGGCTTTGTTCAATCAGTTTACTAAGGATGAAGAAATATATAAGATAATTAGAGATGGTAATATTTCTTATGAATTATCTAGACCTAAAAAGCTTTACTTTTTATTTAGGAATGAAAAGATATACAAGTGTAGGCTCTTAAGTCTACACTTTTTTTTTGTAGTGTGCTATAATTTTTTTAGGATGTGATGATTATGAAATTGGTTCCTGCAAAGTGTCCTTCTTGTGGTGCAAATATTAAAGTTGATAGAAGTTTGAAATTTACTAAGTGTGATTATTGTGATACAGAAATAATAGTAGAGGAAGCGGTAGATAATTTATTGAAAGTTGAACTAAAAGATTCGCCTACTTTTGATAATTATTTAAAACTTGGAAATCGATATTTTGATAATCAAGAATTTGAGGAAGCCTATAAAGCCTATTCAAAAGCAGAAGAAATTAATCCTGATAATCCGTTGGTAGCATTACGTAGAGGATTATGCCGTACTTTAATTACGGATTATAATGTATTAGATATTTCTTCTTCAATTAATGGGATGAAAACTGCTTATGATTTAATGAAAAAAATGAATTTTTCTAAAGAAGAAATTAATAATTGTATTAATGATACGGGTACTGTATTATATATTACTAAAAAATATATTGTAGATGTTTATAATCGTAATAAACTGAATAAAGAACAAACAAAAGGCTATATTGAACGATTAGAGTCTTGTTTAGAGGGCTATTTTTATCTAGACAGTATTGTAGATGGAGATAAAGCTTTAGAAAAAAGAATTCTTTCTAGTATAATTGAGATTATTGATATTATATTAGGAAATGGTAATGATGCTAAATATCATTTGAGTAGCTCTTATGTTTCTGAAATGAAAGATAAACGCAGGAATTATGTTAAACGTTTAGGTACAGATTATAAAAATGTTGAAAAAAAAGTTTCTCGAGAAAAAGTAGTCGAAGTAGATGGACATTCTTCTATTATTTGGATTGTTTTATGTTATGTAATGGTAGTATTTTTGTTTATTCTATTTTTAGGTTCTATTTTTACTCATGAAGGAGTTTTATCTATTGTTCTTTGGTTTTTATCTATGATTAGTTTTCTTCCTTTTATAAAGAAATATTTAGTTGGAAAGTTTGGAAGTATTGCCGGTAGGGTAGTATTTATAATACGTATTGTTTTGTTTCTTTTGGCGTTTATTTTATTTGCATCTTCTCCTTCTCCTTTTGAGACAACTTTTTATCATGATGATGTTTCTGTTTCTTTTCATAATGGTTTATTTGAATTAAAGAAAGATAATAATATAAGTGGTAAATATCATTGGGATTCAAAAGATAATGACTATTATATTTATGTTCAAACTGATGATAATCAAAATCTTAAATATCGCTATCGGGAAAATGATAATGGTGGAACCTTGTGTTTATTAGAAAATAATAAATGTATAGAGACTTATTTACCATCTAATTCTTGATATTTATAAATAGGTATTATAATATTTGACAATTTTATAAGATTCCCCTATAATATGCCTCGAGGGGATTTGAATGGATATAGATTATAATTTATATAAAATATTTTTATATTTATATGAAGAGAAAAGTATTTCTAAGACAGCTAATAAGTTATATGTTTCTCAGCCTGCAATTAGCTATAGTTTAAAAGAATTAGAGCAACAATTAGGTTATACATTGTTTTATCGTAATTCTAAGGGGATTGAACCTACTATTGAGGCAAAAGAACTATATGGTTATTTATCTTGTGCTTTTAATATTATAAAAAATGCTGAGGAGCATATTACTAATTTAAATCATTTAACGAAAGGTACGATTCATGTTGGGGTTCGCTCTTATTTAATTGTTTCTTTTTTAGAAGAGGCTATTCATAATTTTTTAATTAAGTATCCCAATATTCATTTTAAAATTACTTCTTTATATGAAGATGATTGTTCTAAGTTATTAGAAAATGGTGTTATAGATTTGTTAATTGATGTTTTTCCATTTACTAATAATAATGGTATTGTAAAGAATAAATTAGATTATTGGAATGGTTGTTTTTTTTATAATAAAAATCAATTTCATACTTCTAATCTATCTTATAAAGACTTATCTAATTTTTCAGTTATCTTACCGAGTTTTTCTTCTTTAAGAGGAAAATTAGATGAGGCAATATCTTCTTCTAATATTCAATTTTCTAATATTATTGAATCTGATAATGTTGAGTTTATTATCGACTTTGTAAGAAAAGAGAAGTATGTTGGGTTTTTGCCTTATGAAATTTTAGATAAACTAGAAGATAGAGCTTCATTTGAAAAGATATATTTTAATGATAAGAATTTAATCTATGATATTTATTGCTGTTACAAGAATGAATTTTTGAATCCAGCTTGTAAAAAATTTGTTGAAATGTTAGAGAAAAAAGAAAGTGTTAATTAAACACTTTTTTTCATATAGTTTAACGAGGTGGATTATGTTTACTAAAGGTATTGATAAAAAAATTAAAGTTTTATTTTTTGTATTTTTATTTTTTTTTGGTCTTATTCTTATTAAAGTTTTCTATATTCAAGTTTTTGAGTATAAAAAATTAAATAAGTTAGCTAAAAACTTGTGGAGTAGAGATCTGGAAATTCAAGCAGAGAGGGGTAAAATTTTTGATAGAAATGGTATTGTTTTAGCAGATAATTTAACTACTACTTCTTTAGTTATTCTTCCAAATCAAGTAAAAGATAAGAATCTTGTTACTAGAAAGTTAGCAACTATTTTGAATGTTTCTTATGATGATATGAAAAAACATGTTTATAAAAAAACTTCTATTGAGAGAGTTCATCCGGAGGGAAGAAGGCTTTCTTATGAAATTGCTGAAAAGATTCAGAAACTTCATTTAGATGGTGTCTATTTAGTTAAAGAATCTAAGAGAAATTATCCTTACAAGGACTTACTTTCACATTCTTTGGGTTATGTTGGTATTGATAATCAAGGATTGTCTGGATTAGAATATCAATATGATAAAATATTAACTGGTGAGAATGGAGCTATTAAATATTTTAGTGATGCTCATGGTGATAAAATATCTATTAGTGATCAATATGTTTCTCCGAAAAATGGCTTAAATATTAATTTAACTATTGATTTAAACATTCAAAAATCTTTAGAAAGAGAATTATCTAATATTGAGGATATGTTTCATCCTGAGATGGCTCTTGCTATTGTAATAGATCCTAAAACTGGTGAAATACTTGGAATGGGTTCTTATCCTGATTATGATCCTAACCAATATCAAAAATTTAGTTCTTCTACTTTAAGTCGTAATCTTCCAATCTGGTCTAGTTATGAGCCAGGAAGTACTTTTAAAATTGTAACTATGGCTTCTTCTGTTGAAGAAAAAGTTATTGATATTTTTAAAGATCGTTTTTATGATTCTGGTAAGGTTAGTGTTGATGGAAGTGTATTAAGATGTTGGAAAGCTGGAGGACATGGAGATCAAACTTTTTTAGAAGTTTTACAAAATTCTTGTAA
>CAMVAN010000060.1 GCA_947165475.1 uncultured Caryophanales bacterium
GATCAATCAATAGGGAATTAATTAATATTTCTATAAGATTGATTATACGTGATAATATGACTAAATTAGAAAAAATAATATGGAGTAAAATAATATTTTATAAAAATCCTAAAAGGAATTGTTTTAAATATTTTGATAAATTAGAAGAAATTCCATCTAGCGATAGATTTAAAAGTGGAAAACGTTTAAAAATTACTAAGAGTAAAAAAGAAGTAGTATATGATTCATTTTCTGAGAAAAAGGTATTAAAAGATCTAGATAATTGTAAATATATTAAAGAGATAAAGACCCAATCTTTAGTAATAAATTATATTCCTATGTTAAAAGTTAGAAAGTATTATCCTGATATTCAAATAATTTTAGATGATGGAGTAGTTGTTATTATTGAAGTAAAGCCATTTAGGGAAATGGTTAATAAGAAAAACATACTAAAACATGAAGCTTTAGAAAAATATTGTAAAAAACATCGATTTGGTTTAGCTATTATAGACTCGGATTATTATTCTTTTGAAGATTTAAAAAATGAGAAGGTTCCTATCATAGTACAAAATAAATTTATAAAATTTGTTAAAGAAAAAAAAGAACTTACTTTTGATGAGTGTGATAATTTTAAGAAAAAATATCATTTAACTGATTATCAATTATGTTATATTATTTGGAGAAATCGTAAAAAACATTTAGTTTATAATCAACATTTAATTAAATATATTTAAATATTTTTAATTGTTTGTGTTTATAGACTTTTTATTCTATTTTTGATACAATGATATCATATAATAAGGAGGATATAAAAATGATGAAAATAATGGATGGAAATGAAGCTTGTGCCTATGTTTCTTATAATTTTACAGAAGTAGCTGGTATCTATCCAATTACTCCTGCTAGCCCTATGGCTGAACTTACTGACAAATGGAGTAGTGAAGGGAAGAAAAACTTTTTTGGAACGACTGTAAATGTTGTTGAAATGGAATCTGAGGCAGGAGCTGCCGGAATGGTCCATGGTTCTTTGCAAGCAGGATGTTTAACAACAACTTATACAGCTAGTCAAGGTTTATTATTAATGATTCCAAACATGTATAAAATAGCTGGAGAACAACTACCTTGTGTTATTAATGTTGCTGCTCGTTCATTAGCGACTCATGCACTTTCTATTTTTGGGGATCATCAAGATGTTTATGCTACAAGAGGAACAGGTTTTGCTATTTTAGCGTCAAGTTCCGTTCAACAAGTAATGGATTTAACGGGTGTAGCTCATTTAGCGGCTATAAAGGGAAAGGTTCCTTTTTTAAACTTTTTTGATGGATTTCGTACAAGTCATGAATTGCAAAAAGTAGATGTTATTGATATAGATAAATTAAAAGCATTAGTTGATTTTAAAAAAATAAATGAATTTCGTAGTCATGCTATGAATCCTAGTCATCCGAGTATACGCGGTACTGCCCAAAATGAAGACGTTTATTTTCAAGCAACAGAGTCAAGAAATGAATACTATGATAAAATTCCTGATATTGTAAATGATTATATGATGGAAATTAATAAAATTACTGGTAGAAATTATAAGCCATTTCAATATTATGGTAGTCCAACTGCTACTAAGATTATTGTTGCTATGGGATCTTGTTGTGATACTATTCGTGAGACTGTTGATTATTTAGTAAATGAAAAAAATGAAGCTGTTGGATTATTAGAAGTACATTTATATCGACCATTTAGTGCAAAATACTTTTTAAGTGAACTTCCTAAAACTGTTAAAAAAATTGCTGTTCTTGATCGAACTAAGGAAGCTGGTTCAAGTGGAGAACCATTATATTTAGATGTTGTTCAAACTATAAAAAATGCAGATTGTAGAGTAAATGTATATGGTGGACGTTATGGTTTATCTAGTAAGAATACTACTCCTGCTATGATTAAAGGGGTTTATGACTTTTTAGATACTCGTGATGTTCATACTAATTTTACAGTAGGTATTTTAGATGATGTAACTAATTTGAGTATATCTTATGATAATCGTTTTATGTTACCAAGTGCTAATGCTGAATTTTTGATTTATGGTTATGGTAGCGATGGAATGGTATCTGCTTCAAAAGATTTGATGAAGATTACTGGTTCTTATACTAATGCTTTTGTACAAGGTTATTTCCAATATGATTCTAAGAAGAGTGGTGGAGTTACTATTGCTAATTTAAGATTTGGAAAAAAGCCTATTACTAGTTCTTATTATGTAGAAAAAGCAAATATGGTTGTTTGTACAAAAGATAGTTATTTAAGAAGAATTAAAATGCTTGATAAAATTTCTAATAAAGGGGTATTTATTCTAAATACAAATAAAAGTCCTGAAGATGTTTTATCTATGATGAGTAATCATGATAAAAATATTTTACAAAATAAAAATATTAAATTTTTTATCTTAGATGCTAGTAAGATTGCTAGTGAAGCTGGAATACCAGGTAAAATTAGTTCTATTATGGAAACTATTATATTTAAATTAGGTAAAATAGTTGAATTTGATTTTGCTTTACAAAAAATAAAAGAAAATTTATCTACTAAGTTTGCTAATAAAGGTGGTAATTTAGTAGAAAAAAATATACAAGCTATTGATTCTTCTTTAGAGTGTTTAATTCCTGTAAAAGTTCCTTCTGTACATTATGAAGATGAAATATCTAGTAAAAAGACTTTATTTGAGGTAATAGATTCTATGGAAGGGGATAGTCTTCCAGTTAGTAGTTTTGTTAAAATTTCTAATGGTGAATTTGAAGCTGGAACTTCTAAGTTAGATAAACGTGATAGTAGTGAAATGGCTCCTTGTTATGACTCTAGTAATTGTATTAACTGTAATTTATGTAGTTTAGTTTGTCCACATGCTGTTATTCGTCCATTTTTGTTAGACGAAAAAGAAGTAATGGATGCTCCAGAGTCTGTTTCTCGTCATTTGGTAGATGCTAAAATTAAAGATCAAAATTTACAGTTTACTGTTGGTGTTAGTTTACCAGATTGTACTGGATGTGGTTTGTGTAGTGAGGTTTGTCCAGGGAAAGCTGGTGCAAAAGCCTTAGTTATGAAAATGAAACATGAATTATTGGAAGATAAGAGAGATGAGGAATATAAATATTTATTCCAAGAAGTAAAAGAAAAGAAAAATGTTATGCCAACAAACACTGTAAAAGGTAGTCAATTCGTTAAACCTAAATTTGAATTTCCAGGGGCATGTGCTGGTTGTGGAGAAACTCCTTATTTAAAATTATTAACTCAATTATTTGGAGATAGAATGATAGTTGCTAATGCAACAGGATGTTCTTCTATTTATGGGGCTAGTACTCCATCTATGCCATATTCTATTCCTTGGGCTAATTCTTTATTTGAAGATAATGCTGAGTTTGGATTTGGTATGAGGATTGCTGATAATACAATAAAAAAACAGATTGTTTCATTAATTGAAAATAATCTAGATAAAGTTAAGAAAAGTGAGATAGATATTTATAAGTCATATTCTGAGAACATATGTGAAGAGACTGCTAATAAATTACTTGAAGTTATAGATGAGACGAAAATTGAAGAACTTATTCCACTTAAAGATTTTATTTCTCCTAAGTCTGTTTGGATGATTGGTGGAGATGGCTGGGCATATGATATAGGATATAATGGAATTGATCATGTTTTAGCTTCAAAAGAGAATGTAAATATTTTAGTTTTGGATACTGAGGTATATTCTAATACCGGAGGACAAGCATCTAAATCTACTAGAGTTGGTGCAGTAGCAAAGTTTGCTTCTAGTGGAAAAAAGACTGCTAAAAAGAATCTTGCTAAGATGGCTTTATCTTATCCACATGTTTATGTTGGTACGATCTCTTTAGGAGCGAATGCAATGCAGGCTATTAAAGTTATGAAAGAGGCAGAGGCTTATAATGGACCAAGTATCATTATTGCTTATGCACCATGTATTGCACAAGGAATTATTAAAGGTATGAAGAATAGTATTCAAGAAGAAAAAGATGCTACTGTATCAGGATATTTCCCACTATTCCATTATCATCCTGAAAGTGAAGAATTTAAAGTCGATAGTAATGCAGATTTTTCTAAATATGAAGAATTTATGCTAGGTGAAGATAGATATCGTTCTTTGAAGAATTTAAATAGAGATAGTGATTCTTTATTAAGTCAAAATAAAAAAGATGCTGAAGATACTTATTCTTTCTATAAAAACTTAGAGAATAAGGAAGTATCCTAAAAAATCTACAAGTATGTAGATTTTTTTCTTGAATGTTTAATTTTTCTTTATTTTTTTTTAGTTTTATGGTATAATCTACTGTAATAAAAGAGGAGGGTCTTTATGGAAAAATATGATGATGAATTTTTAGAAGAAGAAGTAGATGAAAATGAAAGTTCTGAATTTAACATGATATCTTTCTTATCAGTAGCATCTATTTGGTTTATTCGTTTCGGAATGGTAGTTGCTGTTATATTACTAGTTTATTTTATAGTTGTTGGAAAAATTGTTACAGCTCTGCTTTATATTTTAGGACTTGTTGTTGCTTATTTTTTTGGTTACGGTTTTATGTTTTTTTTAGATAAGTTTATAGAAAGTAATAATGAAGATAATATTGAAGAATAATATTGAAGAATAATATTTATAAAAAAAAAGACGTCGGCACGTCTTTTTTTATTTTTAATCTAAGAAGCTGGACCCCCTGAGGCCAGCTTCCAAAAAGAATAAAAAGGGGTTGGCTAGTGTGATACTAGCGACCAATTCGCCTAATTCCGAATTGGTAGTTCCTATACTAATCGAAAATAGACTGTTTGTCAACAAAAAAACAAAAAAAATTAAAAAAATTTTATTATCAGAATATTTAATTATAGTATTTCTTTTTTATATAAAATATATTTATAATTAATTCTTTTTTTTTGATTTTTTTCTTTTTTTAAATGTATATTTGTGTTATAATATGCAAGAAAGGAGTGGTGGTATGGCTGAGTTAAAAGATGTTAAGGGAATTGGCCCAAAAGCTCTTACTTTATTAAATAAGATTAATATTTGTTCTATAGAAGATTTACTTACTCATTATCCTTTTCGTTATGATGTTATTAAAAGAGATGAGTTAGGCTCTATAGAAGATGGTGAAAAAATTACAATTGATGGAAAAGTCGAAAGTATACCAATATTAATGAGATTTAAAGCAGGGTTAAATAAAATGAATTTTCGTTTGGTAACACAATCTGGGGTTGTTGGAGTTTCTATATTTAATCGTGCTTTTTTGAAAAATAAATTATTAGTTGGAACTGATGTTATTGTTATAGGAAAACTTGATAAAAAAAAGAATGTTATTACTGCTAGTGATATTAAAATGGAGTCTTTATCAAATAAGGTAAAGATTGAACCTGTATATCATTGTACGAGTGGTATTACAAATAAAAATATGTCAACATATATTAATATGGCTTTATTAATGTATGGAAAAGAAATTCGTGATTATATTCCACTTTATTATCAAGAAAAATATAGTTTTGTAAATAAAAAGACAGCTCTTAATATTATTCATAATCCTAGTACATCAGAAAAACTAAAAGAAGTAACTATTCGATTAAAATATGAAGAATTATTTCAATTTATGTTTAAGATTAATTATTTGAAACAAGTAAACAAAAAAGAAAAAAATGGTTTATTAAGAAAAATTGATCGAGATAAAATTGAGAGTTTTATGAATAATTTACCTTTTTCTTTAACAAATGATCAAAAGACTGCGGTTGAAGAGATATTTCATGATTTAGAATCACCTCATCGTATGAATCGTTTATTACAAGGAGATGTTGGATCAGGAAAAACGATTGTTTCTTTTATTGGAATGTTTGCTAATTATTTATGTGATTATCAGAGTGCTTTGATGGCTCCAACTGAGATTTTAGCAAATCAACATTATATTAATTTATGCGATTTCTTAAAAGATACAGATGTAAAAATTGCATTGCTTACAGGTTCCACTTCTAAAAAGGATAAGACTGAAATATATAATGGTTTAGAAGATGGTTCTATTCATATGGTTATTGGAACACACGCTTTAATACAAGATGAAGTGAAATATCATAATTTGGGGTTAGTTATTACAGATGAGCAACATAGATTTGGAGTTCATCAGAGAGCTAATTTACAAAATAAGGGTGTTAAACCTGATGTGTTATATATGAGTGCTACTCCTATTCCTAGAACGTATGCTTTAACTATTTTTGGAGATATGGATGTTTCTACTATAAAAGAAAAACCTAAAGGAAGACAAAAAATAGATACATATGTTAAAAAAAATAGTGAAATAAAAGATGTATTAGGGATGATGTATAAGGAATTAAAAAATAATCATCAAATATATGTTATAGCCCCTTTAATTGAAGAAAGTGAAAATAGTGATTTAACTACTGTTAATGAATTAAAGTCTCAAATGAAATTAGCTTTTAAAGATTTGTATAAGATTGATATTGTTCATGGTAAAATGGCGAGTGGAGCAAAAGATTTGATTATGGAACAATTTAAAAATAATGAAGTTCAAATATTAATTTCTACTACAGTTGTGGAAGTTGGTGTTGATGTTCCTAATGCTACTACTATGGTTATATTTGATGCGGATCGATTCGGGCTTTCTACTCTTCATCAATTGCGTGGAAGAGTTGGTAGAGGTTCTTCTAAGAGTCAATGTATTTTGATTAGTGATAGTGATGCAGAAAGATTAAAAATAATGGAACGAGAAGATGATGGTTTTGTTATTTCAGAGGAAGATTTTAAATTACGTGGACATGGAGATTTATTTGGTACTAGACAGAGTGGAGATATGACCTTTAAAATTGCATCTATTAAAAATGATTATAAGATATTATTACAAGCAAAAAAAGATTCTAAAGAATATTTAGAAAATAAGGATACGGATAAAGAAGATTTAAAACAATATTTAATTGAATCTATTACAAAAGTGGATTAGTTTACACTCTAAAAATTTCTTTTTTATTAATTTATAAGTGTTTTAAAAAAAAGTCACTGTAAACTAAAAAAATATTTTATAAAGTTAATTGACTTTTTAAAAAAATTCCTTTATGATTAAGATGCGTGATGGATGTCACGCCGATATCTCTAACGGTTTTAATGTTAGAGTATATTCAACCGAACCCCCTGAAGTTCCCTCGAAAGAGGGAACACTTTTTGTTTTATAAGGGTTTCTGAGGTTTCTCGCTTTTTCTAGATACCAAGCCAGATACCAAAATCCTTTTTTCAGATACCAAATTTATTTTTTATTTAAGTTTATTTAAATACCTAGATTTAAATGGTTCTTTGTCAAGTAGTGTTGGTGGACCAAAAACTATGTCAAATGAATCGAG
>CAMVAN010000061.1 GCA_947165475.1 uncultured Caryophanales bacterium
CTCACCCGCAAAGCAGGTGGTTTTATTATGTTCCTAACCCGGAACATAATAAAAAGTAGCTCAAATGAACTACTTTTTTTATTCTCTATATTTATTATTTTCAAAAACAGAATCCTCACAATAATAAACTATTAAAGCTATAAGACCAAATGGAATAAAAATAAAAGAAAGAAATACCTCAGATCTATTTGTATCGTGAAGTCTTCTACATTGTAGAGTTAACAAACTAATAACTAATATTATTTGAATTATAATAATTATAATATGAACAATATTTAATGAAATCAAATGACTAATAAGAAAAAGAATCATTTCTATACATAAAGATCCTAAAACGGCTAACCAAAAATCATTTTTATTAGTACAACCATTTATTTTTCCTAAATGAAGAATCATTTCTTTTGTAGCATCAACCATTACAATACCTCCTACAATAAAAATTTTAACATAAAATTATGATTCAATTATTTAATAAAAAGAAAAAAATGTAAAACATGTAAACTAACAAAAAATATTTTTAAGTAGAAGATGTCATTAATAGAAATTTTTAACTCAAATTAATTATTTCTCCATCAACTACATCAATTTTTTCACAATTAGGAACTTTAGATAATCCTGGCATAGTCATAATATCACCTAATAATACAGTAATAAACCCGGCTCCAGCATACAATCTAATATCTTTAACAGTAACTTCAAATTTATCAACAACACCTACTGCCTTAGAATTATCAGAAAACGAATATTGAGTTTTAGCAACACAAATTGGAAGATTAGACATTCCGTTTTTTTCAAAATTTGCTATTTTATTAAGAATAATATCAGAAATATTAACTTTAGATGCTCCATATATTTCCATACATATTTTCTCTATCTTAGAAACAATACTATCAGATGTATCATATAAAAAGTGAAAATTACCTTTCTCAGCTTTTAATACTTCCTCTGCTAAAGGTATAGCACCTTTACCACCATTAGCATAAGCATCACTTATAGCAAAACAGTATCCTTTTTCTTCACAATACTTTTGAAAAAACGCAATTTCTTCATCAGTGTCAGTATTAAACCTATTTAAGCAAACAATTACCGAAACACCAAATTTTTTTAAATTATCATAGTGTTTATCTAAATTTTTAAAACCTTCCTTAAGGGCATCCATATTTTTTTCAAAAATATTATCTTTTGATACTCCACCATGATATTTTAAAGCTTTAATAGTAGAAACCAAAACTACAGAATCCGGTTCAAACTCACCTACTCTACATTTTATATCAAAAAACTTCTCCGCTCCTAAATCAGCTCCAAATCCAGCCTCAGTAACAACATAATCAGCACATGACAAAGCTAATTTACTAGCAACTATGCTACTACAACCATGGGCAATATTAGCAAAAGGGCCACCATGAATAATAGCAGGATTATTTTCAAGAGTCTGAACTAAATTCGGTAAAAATGCATCTTTTAAAAGAGCCATTAAACTTCCTTCTATATTTAAATCAGCAACACGAACATATTCTCCTAGACTATTTACACCTACAACAATACTAGAAAGTCTTTTTCTTAAATCATCAAAAGAAGTGGCTAAACAAAATAAAGCCATAATTTCACTAGCAGAAGTAATAGAAAATATTTCTTTACGACTACCTAAATCAACTTCTCTTAAAGCACGATCATTTACATCCAAACATCTATGAAAATATACTTCCTGAATATCCAACGAATTTCCAAAGTAAATATGATTATCAATTGCAGCACAAATTAAATTATTTGCTGAAGTTATAGCATGAAAGTCTCCAGTAAAATGTAGATTAATCTCATCCATAGGAACAACTTGAGAATAACCCCCTCCTGTTGCTCCACCTTTCATTCCAAAAACTGGCCCCATAGAAGGTTCTCTTAATGCAACAATAGTTTTTTTACCAAGAGTAGATAAAGCATCAGCTAGTCCAATACTAACAGTAGTTTTTCCCTCCCCCATAGGTGTAGGACTAATTGCAGTAACTAAAATAAACTTTCCATTTTTCCTAGAACTATTATATTTTATTTTCGCCTTGTAGTCCCCATATAAATATAAATCAGAAACATTTAAATCAATCTTCTTAGCAACATCAACTATATTATATTTCTTACATTTTCTAGAAATCTCAATATCTGTCATATTATCCCCTCCATTGAATTATATTATAACACGATATAATAATGAAAAAAAAACAAAAGATAGAAAACTTGTTTTTTTTTATTAAAAAAAGGATTAAAAATTAAATAATTCACATAAGAAAAAGAAAAATTTAATAATAATAATTCATAAATATTATAAAAGTATAATTTGTAATAGATAAAATAATTTGTTACTATACCACCATTAAGAAAAAAAAGGAGGGATTTATATAAATAAATTAAAATTTTTCTTAATAATAATTATAGGCTTTTTCATCGGAATAAATGTTAAAGCAGAAACAATTAATTTTTATGAAGCTGAGTATATTGATGGTATATATATGAATAAATATAATCCATCTAATGGAAGAATTGACTTTCAAAAAGCAAGATTCTTTAGAAGAAGAGATAACAATGATTTTGCATATTGTATTGAACCATTCGAATATTTTGATGAATCATACCAACACGAATCAGTAGATATTCCAAATAGTCCATCTGTAGAAAAACTGGATAGAATAAAAAAAATAGCCCATTTTGGATATGGATATACAAATCATACAGATGTAAAATGGTACGCAATAACACAATTAATGATTTGGCAAGCAGCAGATCAATCTGGAGACTATTATTTTACAAATGGATTAAATGGAAATAGAATCAATCCATATCAAAATGAAATAGATGAAATTAATTATCTAATTAATCAATATGAAATATTACCGAGTATATCAAATCAAAATTATACAATAGTAGAAGGAAAAGAACTATTTTTAGAAGATACGAATAATGTAATTCAACTATTCCAAACAAATGACAAAATAGAAAGAAGAGATAACAAAATAATTATAAAAAATCTAAATGCAGGAGAATATCAATATAATTTATTTAAAAATGATAATATATACAATAAACCATTAATATTTTATCAGTCTAATAATAGTCAAAATTTAATACAAACAGGAGATTTGGAAACAAAAACAGTATCTTTTAAAGTAAATGTAATAAAAACGAACATAGAAATAACTAAAATTGACAAAGAAACCCAAGAAATAACACCTCAAGGAGATGCAGAATTAGATGGAGCTATTATTAACTTATATAATGATAACAATGAAAAAATAAATGAATACAAAATAGAAAACAATCAAATAATAATAAACAATATAAATTTTGGAAAGTATTATATAAAAGAAGTTCTTCCAGGAAAAGGATATCAACTAAACCCTGAAAAATATTATTTTGAAATATCAAAAGAGAATCCTAGAGCTAATATAATAGTTGAAAACAAAGTAATAGAAAAAACAATAACAATAGATAAAAAATATGGAGAAGAAAATAATCTTCAACCTGAAAAGAATATACAGTTTAATATAATAGATAAAAATAATGAAATAATAAAAACAATAGAAACAAACGAAGAAGGAAAAGCATCAATAACATTGCCATATGGTTCTTATAAAATAAGTCAAATTAATACAACAGCAGGTTATAATAAGGTAGAAGATTTTTATATCAATATAGAAGATGAAGAAAATGAAACCATAGAACTAAATGATATGATAATACCAATTCCTAACACACATACAGATACTAATCAAAATATATTGTTAATTATCATTAAATTATTACTATTAATCATATGAAAAAACTATTTATAATATTATTTCTATTCTTACTACTATCTTTTAATAAAAGTAGTGAAATAAATCAAATAGTAAAAAAAGATAAAGAAAAAATAGGTGAGTTAATAATTAATAAAATAAATCTAAAACAAGATTTATATAAAATAGAAAGTAAAAAAAACAATATAGAAGAAAATGTTGCTATAATGAAAGAGTCAAATTATCCAGATATAGCAAATGGAATTCTAATCTTAGCCGCACATTCAGGTACAGGAAAAATAGCCTATTTTGAAGAATTAGATAATTTAGAACTAAAAGATAATATAACAATCATATATAAAAATAAAAAATATATCTATCAAATAACAAAAATATGGGAGCAAAAAAAGAATGGTTATATAAAAATAAAAAAAGAAAATAAAAAACAACTAATACTAACAACTTGTAGTCCAAAGAAAAAAAATACTCAACTAATAATTAATTGTATAGAAAAAGAGTTTAATTAAACCCTTTTTCTTTTATTATATCAAAAGTTCTCTGTAAAACAAAATCATTATCATAAGATGGATTTTCATAATAATTTGAATCTTGAACAACTACTACGTCAGGATTTACACCAACTCCATTAAGCCAATTACCATTAGAAGTCAACCATTTTTGAGTAGTATATTTAATACTTTTCCCATTTGATATTTTGGTTGTCTTTTGAACAGTACCTTTTCCATAGGAAGTTTCACCAACAATATATGAATTATTATAATTTTCCATAAAACATGAAGCAAGGATCTCACTAGCAGAAGCACTATTATGATTAATTAATACATACACAGGATAATCACGATTATCATTATTCATAGAATAAATTTTCTTATTTTTTCCTTTAGATTCCATTTGATAAAGAACAACACTCTTTTTGAAAAACAAGCTGAGTATTTGTCTAGTTTGCAATAAATGTCCACCTAAATTATCACGAACATCAATTATTAGTGAAGTAATACCTTCCTTTTCTAATTCATTTAAAGCATTAGAAAATTGATTAAATGAATAAGAGGAAAAAGAAGATAGTTTTATATAACCAACATTTTTATCATTTATAGAAAAAACACTAGTATTAACAACATTTTCTTCAATATTAGCTCTCTTTAAATGATAAGTTTTTTCCTTCTCATTTCTCATAATTGTAACATCAATTTTTGAATTTACTTTTCCATGAAAAGTATTTAAAAATTCATCATTAGATAAATCTAATACATTTTTACCATTAACACGAAGTAAAATATCATCTACTTTAATTCCTACTTTATCAGCTGGAGAATTAGCGAAAACCTCTACAATAACATAATGTTCATCAGCAAAAGCAACTGTGATGCCAATACCAACATAAGAACCATTAACTGACTCTGAAAAAGAATTACTAAGGGAAGAATCCATATAACTAGAGTATTCATCATCAAGAGATTCAACCATTCCTTTAATTGCACCATCTTTAAGTTTTTCCTCATCAATTTTATCATAATAATTACGTTTAATGTCACTATAAGTATTAATAATTTCAGAAAGATTAGGATTATAAGAACTAACAGATTCCCGACTAACAACCAATAAATATCCAATTACAATCCCAAAAAAAATAGAAAGCATAATTATTCCAATAACTTCATATATAGAGAATCTTGCTTTTTCACATTCATTATCATCTTCATCAAACAAAGTATCGTGAATATAATGAAATATTTTCTTTAACTTATAAGAAAAACTATTTTTCATATTTTTTTTCTTTTTATCATTTTTCTTAACCTCTCTCATATACTACACTCCCTATCTTAAATACTATCATAAGATAATTAATCATTCAAGAAAAAAAGTATTACTGAATAATACTTTTGATACTTTCCTCACCTTCATAATAATCTTGAACTATATGATTATTAACTCTAATTAAAGTAGGACCATTAATTAAAAATTCTGAAACATCTGAAGGATTTTTATTAGACTCTTCCGTAGTAGAAAATTTTTTATTCAATCCACTACTCATATCAACATAATAAATAGATAAATGTTCTTCTTTATTTTTATAATCTTTATACAATTGATCATATATTTCAGATTGTTTCTCATCTGACTTATCATAAAATAAAACTAAATATTCATCATCTTGCATAGATAAACTTCTACCTACTAATATTTCATCATACGAAAAAGTAACTTCCTCTTTTGTATCAGAATCATCCTTTTTAGGATTATTTTTATTTGTTATATACAAAGTTAATAAATAAAAAGCTAATAAAAATACTAAAATACCAATCACAATAAAGATTTTATTCTTTATACTTGAATCGATAGCTGTTTCATATTCATTTTTATTTATTTTTCTTTCTTTTTTATTATTCTTACTATTTTTTGCCATAATTTCACCACCTAAAGTGATTATATCAAATTAATAGAAAGAAGTCTATTACTTCACAGAAACAATTCCAACAATAGATTGAGCAACTTCAACCATTTCTTCTTGATCCATTACATCACTAATTAAATAATAATCTACTCCGCCACTGGTCCATGATAAAGAATTATTTGTCGCAACTCCTAATGAATCCAAAAGAAAATATGGTTCACCTGATGTAGGAATAATAGTAAAATCTTTAAATACATCAGCAGTTTCTTCAACTAAAACAAAAGATTTCTCTCCATCAAAATTCATAATCACTCTTTCACCATTTGTTTTTTTTACTTTATTCTCATCGACAAGTTTTGTACCATTTGGAACAAACAAAGGATAAATAACATCATCTAATTTATTAGATTCTTGTACAACCTTATCTTCATCATCATCTTTATCAATAAATTGATTAATATCAAAATCATTTTTATTAAATTTAGGATTAAAATCAATTCTACTAAATTTCATAGACATTATATCAACCTGATTAGAATCATAAACAACAACTTTTTTTAAATTTCCTTTATTATTAAAATACATTTTTTGTGTTTTTAATTTTATATTATTAGGATAATTAACCGAAGTTGACAAAACTTTATAATTATCTTCATCAATGAATTTTACTTTAGAATCCTTTTTAATATCATTCAATAAAGCATTTAAAAGATAAATCTGTGAATTATTATAAGGCCAATCACTTTGAAACCGAAAACTTTTATTTAATGAAGGAGTTAGAACAAAAACCCCATCTTCATTTTTTAAAATAACCTGTTTATGCATTGTAGAAGAATTAGTAAGAATAACTTTATAATAATTATCTTTCTTATAAGAAACATCCATATCATAATAATAAACGTCATCATTGTTATGTAGAGTTAATTTACCAACTAAATGATATGCTTTACTATTATTAACGTCATTTGTAAATTGAGAAATTAAACTATCCTTAGAATTTTTTTTACATCCTACTACTGAACATAATACTAATAATATTATAAATATTTTTTTCATATTTCACCTCATTGTCCTACTAAAAGATATGAATAAAAGAAAAAAATATTCAAGAAGAATAAAAAATTAATAAATTAATTTTTCATAAGAATTCCTATGGAATTC
>CAMVAN010000062.1 GCA_947165475.1 uncultured Caryophanales bacterium
ATATAGAAGTTAGTTGTATTAACTTATATAGTGATAGTTTCAAATTATCTTATCTTTCGCTCCATAAGAATCAACACTAGTCTTTGACTAGTTTTTTTATGGAGTGGAGAATCAACCCTCATCATGCCTTGTCTTTAAGTTATTTTTAAAATCTATAATACTTTCTCGAATAAAATTCCATCTAACACATATTAGATATCTATCTTTAAAGTTTTTTGAATCCCTTTTAAGATTCCTTTTTTTAGGGTCAATTGTAAGACATGCAATATGTGGGGATGTATATTCTAAGCAACGTTTTGAAAGGATTAAATCATGTAGTTCATATTTTTTAATCCACACATAATCATCAATAGTCCCACATATTAAGGCACCTATATCATAGTCAGAATTTCTTCCTCTAATTATAAATCTATCAACCATACTAACAATTAGCTTTGTTTTGTTGATTTCTTTATTAAAAATATCCAGTTCTCTTTGGTAAAACTTTTTATATTCCTCACTACTTAAAAGTTCTGAAAAAATATTATTACCATTTTCATCTTTTTTATAGCCATAATGATAACTTAAATATTTATTAATAATATTTTTCTTGATCCCAATTTTTTCTAAATATCTTCTAAACTCTTGAACTTGCTCACAATGAATTGAATTACTATTTCCACATTTAAGGCTTATTCCTTTAACATGATTTTTATATTTAATAAATATATCCGTCTTTTGATTCATTTTATTTTTCCATGCAATTAGTTTTACATTTGAATCTATTTCTTCATCAAAAAGATCATTAATAAAAGCACGTGAATTCTTATCTAAATCTAAGTAACATTGGTCATTAAAGAGTAAAATAAAGTCTTTTTCATTTTGGTATCCATAATTTATCAAGTTATCCCCTCATTTATATATTACTGAGTTTTTGAATAAATTTACGTATTTTAATAAAAAAAGGTTTAAAAACTTCTTATTATTTGCTCCAGTGAAATTTTTGTACGAACTTTAATAATATATTTTCAGCAAAAAAAATGATTATAAAATTGAATTATAATCATTTTACCATTATATTTTTAAAGTATTATAGTTTGCCCTTTAATTATGTAAAACTTCACTTACTTCTTGTGAATACTTTTTAGTATGTTTATACCTCTTTTCTTACTTTCTTTAATTGTGGTCCTTTTTCACTCTGAATTTCTTTTTTAGGATTATAACTAATTTTAAATCTAGTATTTGTGTCATCTCTATATATAGAAGGAGTAAATCTATCTACAGTAGTATCTATTTCATATTTAACATTATTTTTTTCAAACTCTTCTAATAATTTTGCTAGATTTAAGTATAAGTAACCATATTTGTAAATTGTCTCTGATTGAGCGAACCCAACAAAGAATTCTCTTTGTTCAGTGCTCTTTACATATCTATATACTGCAACCATTCTTTCCTTATTATTCGTTATAAAATTATTTAGATTCCCAATTTTATTTGGCAAATCATCATAATCCCCACAAAAGATCAAAGTTAAATTTAAACATTTATCTACTTCTTTATCTTTATAATTAGCATCGGAAATTAAATTAACAATTTCTTTTTCAGCAAATTTTTTTGTATTTTCATCCATATTCTCATATAATTCCAATTCTTCATAACTACCAACTAATGTTGCACCACCATGAATAATTCTAGGTGAGATAAACAAATAGTTTTTCTCTTTACTTTCTTCTATAAATTTTGCCTTTTCTTCTAAAGTCATACAAACCTCCTATTTCGTAACTGTTTATTATATTATACTAATTATTTTTTTATTTCAATATATTAATAAAAATTTGAAAGTATATTTTTTTTAATATAAGTATAGTTATGTTTCATTTGTAATACTAAATAATTTATAAATATTAATGAGAATTAATTGAAATAAAAATATTATGAAAAATAAATCTCTTAAAAACTTAGAATATATAATTAAAAAGTCAAAGATAATTTCTCTGACATTTTAAATTATTAATTTATTAGTTATTTTTTTGAAAATTTTGTTTGTAATTCAATTTCTTTGGAAATATAATTAAAAACACCATTTTCTATTTCTTCATATCTCTTTCTTTGTTCTTGCGCAATATTTCTCTTTTCTTCGTTAGAAAGGACTTTCTTTCCATTTACATAACAGCCAATCCAATCTTCATTCATTGCTTTATTAAATTTGGCTTTCCAATCGTCATCTTTAAATTCATATGGATAAAGTTTAATTTTAATACGTGTATTTCTTAAGTTACATTCTGATAATGCATTAGATGTTGAAGATGTAAAGTAATCGCTGGCATTGATTGTTCTAGATGATAAATCTATTCCTTCCAAATTACTATCATAAGCGAATAGCCTAACATGGCTTGGTATTACCAAATTTGTTTTACATATATTAACTGCATTTAAATATACTAATTTTGTTTGACTTAAATCTAGATTTGAAAAATCAATTCCTGAAAAATCACATGCTCTAACATCAATAACTCCTCCATGAAGTGCTTCATATGATTTAGTTAAATCAATATTAGCATTGGTTCCAGAATAAATTGTAATATATTCATTTTGTGATACACTATTTTTTTCTAAAATTTTATTTTTAATTCCTCTAATTTGAAAATAAACCTTATTTATTTTACAAAAACCATAAGTACTAATTGTAAAATCTGGATCAAAATCTAATATTGCCCAAGAAACATTTGAAAAATCAACTTGACTTAAATCTATCTTTTTTAAGAAGTTCCCTGACCAAACTGGCAATTTTAATATTAATCCTTTTTCTTTATCAATGGTAATTGTTTCAAATAATAAATCTTCTAGAATTTTTTTATCTAATTGAAGTTTTTGACCTTCTGGTATATTTGTAACATTTTCTTCAATTAAATTTCTTAGTTCATCTTTACTTTTTGTGCTTAGTTTCATATTCATTTTCCCCCTATTAAATAATAATATAATTCTTTTTTCTTTTAAAACTATTAATAACCTCTTGATGATACTCTTGATCTACCTAAAACATATTCTTTTGTTAATCTTTTATAATCATTTGATTCTAATATAGTGTATGTTTCAGAAGTTAATTCTGGTATTTTAAGGTCATCAAAAAGTCCTTCTGATGGCATTACTCTACTTCCACCTATTGGTAGCATTAAAGAATTCAATGTTTTATATATAGGCTCTTGATAGTGTCTAAATAATAATGTATGGATAGTATCATCTAATTTAACAAATTCACCGTTTGTATTTTTCTCAAACAGTTCAATTGAATTATTTTTACCATATATTGGCTTATTATTATAATTAAATTTTATGTATGTGTTCCATTCTTTTTTTTCAATGTCAATTTTTCCACCTAAAATCATACCTACTAAAAATGGATTAATGATATCTAAAGCATAAATAGTTTGCCATATAGAATATCCACTAAATGATTCTCTATTTAATTCATAATTGCTATGAGTATCTTTTATTTTATAATATAGTGATACCGGTTCATTATAAAATATTTCCTTTGTTGGTATAGTTTGCATAAACGAGTTCATTGCTTTTTCATCAAACCACTCATTATATTTTTTTTTGCTTTTTATTTTTTTATCTAAATCTTTAAATCTATGTTTTCTGTAGATTCCATCTCTATCATTAGCAATAAGTCTTTTTATAATAATTTTTTCTTCAGCAGTAAGTAATCTTGAATTTTCATTTACACCTAAAATACCAAAATTATCAATTTTTATTATTCTTCCTAATTGTAAATCATTTTTAATCATATGTCTTATTTGATACCAAACAAACATACTTATTGCTCTATAATCACTTACATTATCATCATATTCTCTTTCACATTCTATTTCATAATTATCCATTCATTTTTCCCCCTTAAAATGTTACTAATTATTTTAGTAATTTCTTTTCATTTTTCTTATGTTATTATTTTTCTAAAAATATATATTCTTGTATTTTCATTAACTCATATATTTTTTCTATTTTTTTCTATAGTATTCTCCTTTAGGCATGTATTATATTATAAAAGTCCCTATTTTACAAGTTGTTTTTATTTTTTAACAAAAATAATAGTTTGAATATCTACTTTCATTTTACTTTTTATCATCTTAGTTTTTATACTTGTTTTTTACTAATGATTGCCCTTCTGGAACTTTTTCTATTTGCAAAATTATTCTTGCATAGTGCTCAGCTAATTTCATATATTTTTCAAGGCCAACATAATCAAAATCTCTAAAATAAGCAAAGTAACTTTGTTTAAAGCTTCTTCCCCAAACAATATCTCTATCTGCTGCTTTATTAAAAGCCTTATTAAAACGCTTTCTAATCTCATCCAATGTTTTGTCAGATGAATATATTCTTTTGTATTCATCACAAAATCTATCTCTTAATATAGGAGTTGAATCAAAATTATGATCTTTTTGTTGAAGTACTGCTATGGTAGATAAAACCTGATTATAAAAATCTAATTCATTTTCATCACCCGTTAAAACATAACTAGGTTCATATTTTGTTGATAAATCAGATACACCACATGATTTATACCATACACATGCCCCAAACATATTTGTATAAATTACCAAATCTTTTGAATCACTACTAGCAAGACGAATATCTGGTATAGATATTTGAAGTATTTTAGATAATTCCTCATTTATTCTATTATGGCCACCTTTTTCAGTGTCTTGATTAAATGCATCAATACCATAAACATCTCCATTTGGAATGTAATTATTTACATCTTCTCCAATGTAATAAACTAACTGTAAATATATTTTTCTCCAATCAACTTCTGTAAACTTACAAAAAATATGTGCAAATTTTGTTTTATCTTCATTAGATGAGGTTTCGATTAGTATCTCTTTAACTTTACTTCTAATAAGATTAACCCACCAATAAGCTGTTGCTTGTATTGATGTTAATTCTATTTCCTCATTATTATTCATAAATCTGTCTCCTTCTTGATTAATTACTATAACACTTTTTAGTCAATTTAATATTTTAATTTTATCATTATTTTCAATGTTATTAGGACTAATTATTGTTTTTTATTACTTCTATAAACTTTTTACAAGAATTAGTCATTACATTATTTTTTAAGCTTATGATTCCAAAAGATATCTCTTCTGGTTTAGGATTTAAATTAACTATAAACATATCTTTATTAAGTTCATCTTTTACATATAACTCTGTAACATATCCAATACCATATCCTAATTTTATAAAATCAATTAATAGATTTGAGCTAGCTATATTCATTCTAGGCTCAATATTAATATTATTTTTTTCATAATATTTTTCAGCACTGTTTCTAGAATTTGAGGGATATTCTTGTAGTATTATTGGATATTTTTCTAAGTCTTTTGGTTTTAATTGTATGTTTTTTAAATTGAAATAATTGTTATTCGCTACAAAGACATATCTTGTTTTACCTAATTCATGATAATTTAATTCTTTGTCAAAAGTAATTGGAAATTTTCCAATTACAAAATCTATTATTCCATTTTTTAATTTTGTAATTAAATCTTTCGTGGGGTCCGTATAAATATCTACTATAATATTTGGATATTTATTATGAAATTTTTCTAAGTGTTTTAATAAATATTTTTTCATTAAAGAGGTACTAATCCCTATTTTTATTGTTCCAGTATTTAATTTTGTATAATCATTAATTATATTATCAATTTCTTCAAGTAATGTTAATGCTTGTTTTACATTATTAAATATTTTTTCTCCACATTCATTTAGAATAACACCTCTTTTTGTTCTGATAAATAATGGTGTATTTAACTCATTTTCTAACTTTTTTATTTGTTTAGTTACTGCTGGTTGAGATATGCATAGTTTTTCACTTGCCTTTGTAATATTTTTAGTTTCTGCTACTACATAAAATATTCTATATAATTCTAAATTAATCATCATAACCTCCTGTTATTGGGTATATGAATTTTTTGTATTTTTATTATATATTACTTTGTGGTTATAATGCAATTAGAAAGAGGTGTTTTTATGAGTGAAGATGATATTAGAAGAATTGTAATGCGAGGAAATACAGGCGAATACTCCCATGTTATCATATGGTGTGATACTTTTGATTATGAAGATGCAGCTAGGTTTGTTAAATATGATGAAGATATAAATGAATTAGTTTCTTATTACAATGATTTTAGTAAAATGAGAAAAATTATGGAGGTTTATAATTATAATTTAGATTTAGAAATGCAATTAAGAGAAAATCTAGCTTATCATATTGAACCTTTTGGTCAAACAAAAATAATTGATAATAATAGTATGTTAGATAATATTAGTTATTCTACTTTAGAAAAGAATATTTTAGATGATGTATGTAATTCTTTGAAAAGTAAGTTTGAAATAAGTGAAAAATTAAAAGTTGCTATTAAATACGCTTCTTTGATGCATAAAGATCAAATTCGATTAAATGGTGATGCATATATTATTCATCCTCTACATGTAGTAGAAAATGTTTTAAAATATAAAAAATCGAAAAACATTGAAACATTATTAATCAGTGCTTGTTTACATGATACATTAGAAGATACAGCAGCAACATACTATGATATTGTTTCAAAATTTGGTTCTATGGTTGCTAGTATAGTTCTAGAATTAACTACTGATGAAGATATGAAATTAATTCTTGGAAAGCAACAATACTTGTCAATAAAAATGAAGAATATGAGCAGTTGGGCCCTTGTTATTAAACTTTGTGATAGACTTGATAATGTAAATGATTTAGTAAACTGTAATGATGAAGAGTTTAAAGATAAATATATAAATGAAACGATAGGAATAATTGAATATTTATTAAATAATGCCAAATTATCAAATACTCATATAACTATTATTGAACAAATACTAAGATTATTAGTTCACTTAAGTAAAAATGATAATGAAAAATTTGAAAGACTAACTGAAATTATTAATCAACACTCGAAAATTAAAATAGATATTGAAGAGTATAGTCTATTTTCAAAACTAATGGAAGTTGTTATTAATGTTGATAAAGGTAAGCAATATATCAAAAATAAAAGTAACTATTTTTAGTTACTTTAGTCTTTTATTTATTCTAATTTTTATCTTCTTATGAATCATTTTTTGTATTAAATACTTCTTCTTTTAGAACCTCTTAATACATCTTTTGCTCCTTCTAGGAAATATTTAGGGGCATTTGGATCATTTTTTTC
>CAMVAN010000063.1 GCA_947165475.1 uncultured Caryophanales bacterium
CTAAAAATAGTGTCAAGAGATTTTACTCACCAACACTATTTATTATAGAACCTCAATTATTTACCCGTTGAGTTATCATTTCTGTTTCCATAGTAATTTTTTCAAAAGAATAACCATTTTCTTTTCCATAACGAATAATGTCTCGAAGAGCATCACGAGTATATGACTTAATATCGTGCATTAATACCATATTTATTCTATCATGACTAAGATGTGAAACAACATTATTATATACTCCACTAGCTTCAGTAGTAGAACCAGCATCTCCACTGCTTAAATTCCAATCATAATATTTAAACCCTCTATTTAATACTTCGGCAGTAATTCTACTCATAATTCCACTAGAATATTTTCTACTAACTGTATTACTACTACCTCCTGGAAAACGAATAATCTTGCTTTCATATCCAGTTATTCTTTTTACTCTTTCTTGAACACTATATAAATCATTAAAATATGCTTCATCAGATGAATATACAGTAGCATAATCATGAGAAGCTGTATGTAAGGCTACAGTATGTCCTTCATCATACTCTCTTTTTATTAAATCGTCAGGTCCCTTATTTGTAACAAAGAATGTAGCTTTAACATTTTCTTCTTTTAAAATATCTAAAATAACATTAGTCGTTCCACTATTTGGGCCATCATCAAAAGTTAAATAAATAGTACCATTCCGTCCTCGCTCACTAACAACAACATTTCTTTTAATAGACTCTTCGTTACCAAATGAATCTTTAACAGAATAAGTAATACTATATTCCCCAGGTTTACTAGTATCCACTTCTCCAGTACGAGTAACTTTTGAAGAAAGATCATCATCACAATTATCTGAAACTTCTACTCCAGGTTCCTTCCACTCATCTCCAACAAATAAGAAAAGTGTTTCATTACCAATTAACTTCAAAATAGGCTTTTCAATATCCTTATAAATAATTTTTTTAGAAACCTCAGAAATATTACCACTTTTATCTCGAACACGATATATAATAGAATCTTTATCTTTACCAATAATATGCTCAATCTTATTACTTAAATCTCCATCATAATTATCAGTAGCAGAAACCTTTTCTGGAACAACCTCATCTCCAGGACATAAATATATATCTGAAGAATCTATATTAATAATTGGTTTTTCCATATCCCTAACATGAATAACTCGAACCGTTTTCTTATGAAGAGGTCCAACTGAAACATGATAAATAATTTTATAAGTTCCTAATTTTTTTTCATTTACTTTTCCATGAACATCTACATCTTTTGTAATATCTTTTCCAAGAAAACTTGCCTTATACCCTTTTTCAACATATTTTTCTTTATAAGACAAAGTAGTATCATGACGTCCTTTTAAATGAATTTGAGGAAGAAGAATATTTTGAATTAAAATAAAAACAAGTATAAAACAGAAAAAGACCCCTCCAATCATTTTTAACATCCTCTTAGTTAAAATTTGATTTTCAAGCATCCTTTTAATTTTTCTTTTAGACCATAATTTAACACTCATACAACCACTCTCTTTATAAATTATATAAAATATTATAATGTTTGTAAAGTAAATCGTCTAAGTTTATTTATAGCCTAAAAAAACAATTTTATACCTCTTTATTATTTTTTAAAAACTCTCTTAATAACTTTGTAATAGCTCTTTTTTCAATACGAGATACATAACTTCTAGATATCCCCATCTTTTTAGATATTTTCTTTTGTGTAGCTTCATCTTTATTATATAATCCATATCGATTTTCTATAATTTTTCTTTCTCTAGGAGTAAGAATATCCATATATTGATATAAACATTTAATCTTATCTTTTAAATCAATATCTTCACTAAAGTCTTTATAGTCTGTAATTAAAAGATCTTCTATTTCTATCTCATTTCCATCTTTATCATATCCAATAGATTCATTAATAGAAACATCTCTAGAATATTTATTATTCTTTCGAAAATACATTAATATTTCATTTTCAATACACCTAGCACAATATGTAGTAATCTTAACATTTTTATTAGGGGAAAATGTATCTACTCCTTTAATAAGGCCAATCGTACCAATACTTATTAAATCATCTTGTTCAACATATTTAGACTCATACTTCTTTGCAATATGAGCAACTAATCTTAAATTATGTTCAATTAGTTTATTTCTTGCATTATTGTCCCCTTCCATTTTCTTTAGAATGCAAACTTTCTCTTCTTCTTTAGAAAGAGGTTCTAAAAATACATCATTTGAATAACTCCCAGTAAAGAAAAATAATTTATGAAATAATTCAAATAAAAACATATAATCACCTAAGTCATTATATGTCGAATTATAATTATTATATTCTTTTTTTAAATTTAGAAAAAATATAACCCTTG
This sequence comes from uncultured Caryophanales bacterium, assembly GCA_947165475.1. Lineage (GTDB taxonomy): Bacteria > Bacillota_I > Bacilli_A > RF39 > UBA660 > UBA3789. The sequence goes on from CAMVAN010000063.1 coordinate 2,357, forward strand.
ACAGAAATCAATAAATTTTTATTAATAATAATTGCATAAATACAAGCTAAAATTAAGCTAAATATTTTTAAGTACAAATTAGAATTATAATAGAAAAAAATAGATATAGTAAACATACAAATAGTCTTTAAAATTAATCCATTTTCTATTTTAATTGTTACATATTTTTTCAATTCAAAATGACGATATATCATCATAACAAAATAAGAAATCATCGTAGAGATAGCTGCTGCATAAAGGCCAATTTTTTTTATAAATAAAACATTTATAATAATATTAATAATTGCTCCCATAATAGTAGTTGACGCTACTTTTTTAGACAATTTTTTAGCTAAATAAACCTGGCTATATAAACAGATTACTACATTAAAAACACACCCTAAGACTAAATATGGAATATACTGATATGCTTCTTGAAACTTAGAATGAATAAAAAGAGGAAATACAAATGGCATACAAGCAATCATACCAATTCCAAGAGAAGTAAAAAGTTTAATTACAGTATTGGTTATATCTGAAAAAAACTCATCACGATCAGGACTATCTATATGTAAAGCAGCACTTTCACTCCAGCTAAGATTAAATACCCCTGTTAAGCTTGAAATGATAGTTGGAAATTTATTACTAATAGCATATAATCCATTTGCTCCAGCCCCCAAAACAAAAGAAATAATACTCCTATCACTAGCATTAACAATCCACCAACTAATCCCATTAGGGATTAAAGGAATTGAATATTTATTCATCTCTTTAATAAGCTTTTTATCTATTAATTTTAACCGTACATATTTCCACATTTTTAATCGAAGAAACAAATAAAGGGAGCAAATAAAATTAGCAAGCATCATCGAAAAAATCATACCCTCTGCACCCATTTTTAAAACACAGATAGTAATAATATTGGAAAGGATAGTAACTACTCCAGTTAAAATACAACTAATAGAATAATCTATCGTACGACCAAAACCTCTCGCAACTTGTAAAAAGTTTCCTGATAAAACACAAACTATTATGTCTAAAAGAATTAACCATCTAAATGGAATAGATATAAAACTTGTAAAAATAATATATAAAATACTAAATAATCCTAAAGAAATACCTAAAATATAAAAATTATTACTCATTAAAACTTTAGTATTTTTCTCTTTTCCTCTTGAATCAATTAAATAACGAAAAATACTCATTTCTAATTCTAATGTTATTACAGGTACTAATAAAGTAACATAAGTCTGTATTAAATCGACTAATCCATACTCTTTTGTTTTTAAAAAAGAAGTATATAAAGGTAATAAAAAATAAGAAATCAACTGGGTACAAACTCTTCCCATAAATATAATAATAGTATTCTTTGCTAATTGTTTTTTCTTATTCATCTTTAGTTCCTCCTTACAAAATAGTAGAAACAAGATCCAATCATTCCACCAAATGAGTCTAATAAAACATCAAATATCTCTCCACTTCTACCAACTACAAATAATTGATGAACCTCATCACTACAAGCATATAAAAACACTAAAAAAGTAGAAATAAAAATTAATTTGATAGAAAGATTTTTATATTCTTTTAATAAACTTAGTACAAAAACCCCTAATAAAAAATAAATAGTAAAATGGGCACTTTTACGAACAAACACCACATAAGTATCAATATATTTTTTTCTTAAAGAAGAATTTAAGTGTCCACCTTTTAATGTTTCTAATACCTTAACAATAAAACCATCACTTTTTTTAGAAGAAGATTCTCCAGTATCATTAGAAAACATAAAAATACTTACTAAGCAAATTATAATTAAAATAATTTTTAATATTTTTTTCATAATATCCCCTAAACAAAGAAAGAAAAGCTATTCACTCTCTCGAATTTGTCTTTTAGCAACCGCATGATAAGCTTCTTCGATATCATTAAAATAGATAACCTCATCTTTTAATTTTTCATAGGTCTCATTTCCTTTTCCAAGAATTAATACCATATCATTCTCTTTTGCCATATCAATTGCTTTTTGAATAGCCTCTCTTCTATCAATAACAATTTCATAATTATCATGATCTACTTTTAATTCACTAATTATATCATCACATATCTTTTTAGGATCCTCACTTCTAGGATCTTCATAAGTAAAAATAGCATAGCTTGCATTATTTACAACAGTATTTCCAACTTTTGGTCTTTTAATACTATCTCTTTCTCCAGCTTGTCCAATAACAACAATACTCCTATTAATATTCAAAGTATGAACAAAATTTAATAGTCTAGCTATTCCATTAGGAGTATGAGCATAATCAACCATTACAAAATACGGAGTATTAGTATTTAATAACTCTAAACGTCCACTAATTTTTATATCTTTAATTCTCTCTAAAATAACGTCAATTGGTATTCCAAGAGAAATAGTACACAAAATAGCACAAGCTAAGTTATAAACATTAAAATCTCCCATTAATGGACTAACAATATTATAAGACTTATCTTTATAGCGAAAAGTAATATTAGTTTTTCTAGGACATATTTCAAAATTTTCAATAACTAAGTCATTATCGTCTCCTAATCCATATGTCAATATTTTTCCATTAGATGCTTCTTTAAATTGCTCATAATATAAATCATCTTTATTTAAAATACAATATCCATCTTTTTTTGTTTGACAAAATAACATCAATTTAGAAGATAAATAGTTTTCAAAAGAACCATGAATATTTAAATGTTCACTAGTAACATTCGTAAAAGCAGAAATATCAAATTGCATAGCTTGAAGTCTTCCTCTAAAAAAAGCCTCACTACTAGCTTCCATAGAAACATATTTACAACCAAAGCGAACAAATTCATCTAGATATAGATATAAATTCTGAGCATCAGGAGTAGTATTCGGATTATCCCCACTAAATTTTGCACAGCTTCTACCATTAGTTCCAATATAACCACATATATCACTACCGATTAAAGTTTGAATTATAGTTGAAACACTAGTCTTTCCATCCGTACCAGTAACCCCTATCATTTTCATTTTTTGATCAGGATAATCATAAAATTTTTGACATAAATATGGTAATTCTCTATTTGTATCAGGAACTTTAATAACTGGAATACTTACTTTTTTTATATCTTTACTAACAACAACAGCACTAGCCCCATGCTTAATAGCATCATCTATAAAATCATGTCTATCTGCAGTAACTCCCATTGTACAAACAAATAAGTCCCCATTTTCAACTTCTTTTGAATTAATCTTTATTCCTCTAATTAAAACATCAGATGAAGCACCTGGATATAACTCAGTTAATTTTTTCATATATCTCTTCAACTCCTACCTTTAATTATACAGTAAACAACTTGATTTTTAAAGGTTTTTCTTGAACGTTTCCATATTTTACGTTAAAATGAATATGGTGAAAATAAGAAAAGGTGGTATAGGTATGAGAACAATGATTTTTGGTGCTGGAACAGACTTAGGTGTACATATTGATGGTGCAAGCCTAGGGCCAGTACAATTAATGAATGACTTAAAATCTTTTTATAAGGGCGAAAGTATACTATTTGAACAAGATAAAGACATAATAAAAAGCAGAAATCTATCAGATAGAAGAAAAAATGAATATGAAATAGAAAAGTTTAATACAAATTTATACAAAAATATGGTAGAAAAAATAAAAGAAGAATACTTTCCAATTATGATTGGAGGAGATCACTCAGCAGCAATTGCATCAGCTTTAGCATCAGCAAAAGTAAATGTAGATGTAGGACTTATATGGATTGATGCCCATACTGATTATAATACTTTTGAAACAACCGTAACAGGAAATATACATGGACTACCATTAGCCGCAATAAACGGATATAAAAATCAAGAACTACGTTACTATCATCAAGGCAAAATAATTCAACCATCTAAAACAGTTATAATTGGAGCAAGAAGTATTGATGAAAAAGAAAAAGATAATGTTCGCTACTCAGGAGTAACCGTTTTTTCAACAGAAGATATAAAAGAAAAAGGGATTGACGCCATAATGGATGAAGCCTTTAAAATAGCTGGATTCAAAACAAAAGGAATCCATATAAGTTATGATTTAGATGTAATTGACCCAGAAATAGCACCTGGAGTAAGTATCCCCGAATTTGATGGAATAACCGAAGAAGAAGCAATGAAAATAAATGAATATTTAGTTAATCATATAAAAGAAATTATATCTTTTGACCTAGTAGAGTTTAATCCACTTAGAGACATAGATAGAAAAACAGAACAAATAGCACTAAACATCTTAGCACAAATTATAAGAGCCGCTGAAAACAAAAAGAAAATTGAATATAAATCATATGAGTAAATATCATATGTTTTTTTTAGGAATAAATATGTATAGTGAAGAATATATAAAATGTATAAAAGAAGAAAAATCAAAAAAACTTATATTAAGTAATAAAGAAATATTAACATTAGAAGAATATATAATAAAATATATAGTACCTAACCTAAATGAAAAATCAAAAAATAACAATAGAAAAAACTCTAAATAGAGTTTTTTTAAAATAATTTTTTTTCAGGAAGGACTCCACCTCTAGGCAATCTTTTTTTTATGATTTATTCTTTTCTACTTTTTGTAATAACTCTAATATATGATTTACATAATTTTTTCTTTTTTCATATTCAAAATAATCAGGAAAACTTTTCATTTTCTCTTCCATTTGTTTTTGATGATCTGATTCAAATAAGCCAGTTATAAAAATCAGGTATTGGTTTACCTCCTAATCTAGCATCTAAACGAGGTTTTCGTTTTTTCCATGGTTATCACCTCTAATAAACATTATTATAAATAACAAAAAAAAACAACTCAAAAGAATT
>CAMVAN010000064.1 GCA_947165475.1 uncultured Caryophanales bacterium
TAATTCTCTTAAATTTTCTTCACTCATTTTAAATCCCCCTTAATATTAAAAATTTGCTCCATTTTCTTCTAATACATGTTTAATTGTATTTATTTCTTTTTCTTCTGTTACTTCTTGAATTCCTAAATCTGGATTAAATAAATCTATATATCCATAATATAAGTTTTTTGCTCCGTTACTTCCTATACTATGATCTGTATACACTATATATGAACGCGATAATTCTTCAATATCAAAGGTTAAATATATATCACAGTCAACTATTTTTCCATCTTTTTCAATTTGAATCTTATCTTTATTAATATCAAAATCCATTTACATTCCTCCTATTTTCTCAAATATATCATAATTTTAGATTTATTACTATGTTTTTAATCATATTTTTCTCCTTTCTATACAAAAAAAAACGAGACTTTACCTAATTGGTAAAAGTCTCGCCCGGATTGATTTCCTAATAATATGGTTGACATTTGAACAACGTATTGACGTATTATTACATTTAAGGACTACTCCCTTTTTACGGTTTGTATTATAATATATTCTCTTATAAAAGCCAGAAAAAATATTCAATTGGTTATTAACACATATATGTTGTTTTATTTTATTATTGATGATATATGTATTATTTCATTCATATCATCGTCTTTGGCAATAATATTTTTATGTTTTTCTTTGCATTTCATGCATTGATAGATAATCTTGTATGTATCTTTATATTTTTCAATACCGATTGGTTTCATTATTCCTTTACAACTATTATTTCTATCTCCTGGATTAATATCTACATGTTTTGAATATAAACAAAATGGACAATGATCTCTTGAAGAGTAATTAAGGGGTTTTACTTTTTTATTACAGTTTTCACAGATAAATCCTTCATCTAATTCATTAAATCTTTTCATTTTATCACCAATATTATTATAGATATAAAAACATACTTTGTAAATTGTATTGAATTTTTTTTGTTTTCGTAGTATAATATGCTCCAATGAAGGGGGATTTTATGAGTAAATGGTTGCGTAATATGATTGCTTTAACTCTTGCACTTAGCATTGGTTCATGCTGTTTAATTGCTAATGCAAGTGATACTGATATGCCGTATGTGCAAGAAATAGATGATGAATATTCAGATATTTCAAATAAAGATATTATGACTTATTCTAGTGGCTTTGATTATGCTTATAATAGACTTTCTTGGATTTCTGGATATTATTCTGCTGCGATTCAGCAATCTTGTCTTGCATCTTTAACTGAAGAGGAGGCAAAAAATATTGATGATGTATTTTCTCGTACTTTTAATTTATTAGAAAAGTATGAAATGGCTTTAGAACATAGGAATTTTGAAGAATGTAAAACCATTCTTAATGATTTAAGTTTAATAGTTCCTGAAATTAAGTCTTCTTTAGCTCCTGTATTGGTGTCTGAAAGTTTGATTGGTTCTCCATTCCTTTTTGATGATGAAGGATTAGTCTTTGATGAGGAAGGATTTTTGACAGAACAGGGTAAACATGTTACTATAATCGATGATGGCTTTTTAACTTCTAAACCATCAGGTATTAAAGGATTAAATAAATGGTTTGGATTATTTGCAGATGACTGGAGTGTACCTTATTATTCTCTTGTTACAGATGGTATTGCGATTTGGCAGTTACCTATAATTTATCCTGAAGCATTTGGTTTATATGGTAATATGATTGCAGATGTATCAGAAGAATTCTCAATTGATCCTTTTACTATTTTAATAGTCGATGGCAAATATATGGTTGGAGAAGATGTTTTAAGAGAATTAAGTGAAGAGGAAAAAATAATTTATAAATCTGTATCTTTGATTATTGCTGCTGAAAGAGGAATAAAAGTTGATGAGGAGGAGTTTATTGATGCAGTTGAAGATATTGATACTAAATTGTTAGAAATACAAATTAAGAACTCTTCTGATTATTCAGATCAAATGCCATTTGGAGAAGAATTTGATCTTCCAAATGATGGTCTTTCTTATGAAAAAATAATTTAAAATATAATATAATAATTTAGGAGTGATGAAAATGAAAAAAAATATATTTATAACTACTTGGCTTTTAGCCTTAACTATTGTTTTAAGTGGATGCAGTAAAGGAAAAAGTTCTGATTCTGATACAAAGTCAGCACCTTATGTTCCAAGATATAATGCTGAAGAATCAACAGAGGGAGAAACAACTTATGATGACTCTAGTTGGGATGAAGAGGCAAACGATGATGTGTATGATGAGTATGAAGCAATTTGTGATATAATCAATAATAACCTAGAGGTTTTAAATGATATTGGTTATTGGCTTAATACTGATGATGCTTCTTTCCAAAACCAAGCTGATAAAGTTACTTCAGATTTAAATCATTTAAAGGAAGGCTGGGAACAAGGAAATTTTGATAAGATTGATGAGGCTAAGTCAGATTTATTAAGACATATACAAAAATTACAAGAAATGATTAGAGATTATAAAATGGAACATACATTCCCTGGAAGTTTAAGTGATACTTCTTTTGAAGTTTTAGGTGAAGAAAAGAATGATTTTCTTTTTGCACCAATTGACACAGTAGAAGATGCAATAAGATGGGGGTCAGTATGTTATGCTCGTATAGGTGATCAATATGATTATCATTATGTAACTTATGATGATGATATGGAAAATGATGATGATAGAGTGCGTATTATAAATATTACTGTTGCATCACAAGCATTGGATTCCGATGAAAGTTTACCTGTTTTAAGAGATTATTTTAAGTCTGGTTTTGATGCTGCAACAAATGAAGGTCGTTTGATAGATGATTTAAATCGTGATATGAGTGAAGCATATTATATTGTAAACGGTTGGGGAAATGGTTATTCTGCAACTGTTAATCAAACAAATACTTTAGCCAAAGGACCAGTACTTACTAAGAAGATGTAGTGATACATCTTTTTTTCTTGTTTCAAAGTGTTTCATTTGATATAATCCTTATAGGATAGTGGTATTTATGAATATGGAGTTTAAAATTCATGATTTTGAAGGACCTCTAGATTTATTATTACATTTGATTAAAGAATCTAAGATGGATATTATGGATATTCAAATAGAGGAGATTACTGAACAATATGTGTCTTTTATTCGTAGTCAACAAAAATTAAATTTGGATGTTTCTTCTGAGTATTTAGTAATGGCTGCTGAATTAATTGAAATAAAATCTAGAATGTTATTGCCTGTTAATAAGGAAACGGAAGATGAAGAGGAAGAAGATCCTCGTGAAGAATTGGTTAATCGATTATTAGAATATCAGGCCTATAAAGATATAACAAAATTATTACAAGAAAAAGAATTATTAAGACGAGAAATTTATACTAAGAGTCCTGAAAATATTCAAAATTATCAAGAAGAAAAAACAGAAATACATTCGGATGTTTCTTTGGATGATTTGGTTAAAGCGTTATTAAAATATTATGAAAGAAAAAGAGATAGTAAACCTTTAAATACAAAGGTAACGATAAAAGAAATAAGTGTTTCTTCTAGAAGACATGATATTAAGTATATATTAAAAGAGAAAAAGAAGATATCTTTTTTTGAACTATTTCCTGTTGCTAGTAAAGAGTATATAGTAGCAACTTTTTTAGCGGTCTTGGAAATGGCAAAGGACAAAGAGTTAAGAATTGTTCAAAATAAAGCTTTTGATGATATTACATGTGAGGTGGTTGAGGATGAATAAGGCTATTTTAGAAGGATTATTATTTGTAGTAGGGGAAGATGGACTTACTATTCAACAAATAGAGGATGTTTTGAATGTTAATGAGGAGGAATGTAAAGAATTAATTCGTGAATTAAAAAAAGATTATGAGGAAGAAGATAGGGGACTTAGAATTGATTTTTTAGGGAATCGCTTTAAACTTACTACAAAATTTGAACATAGAGAGTATTATCAAAAATTAATTGAAAATCCTGAAACTAATACTTTATCACAGGCTGCTCTTGAGACTCTTGCTATTATTGCATATAATGAACCAATTACAAGAATACAAGTTGATGAATTAAGAGGTGTTGGATCTACTTCTATTATTCGGAAGTTAGTTGCAAAAGGGTTTATTAAAGAAAGTGGTAGAAGTAATATGGTAGGGAGACCAATTTTGTATGAAACAACAAATGAATTTTTGGATTATTTTGGATTGAGTTCTATAGATGAATTACCTAATATTGATGATATTTTAGAAAAAGTTGAGACAAAAGAAGAAAAAAATACAGACTTATATTCTTCAAAATATGTTGAGGAAAATAATTAATAGTTTATTGTAAAAAGTATTACAATTATTTTTAATTTAATTAATTATAATAAGAGTATATTTTATAAAAAAATCAAGGAAGTTAAACCTTGATTTTGTTTGTATTATAAATAATATTATTCTTTAATCATTTCAATCAGTTTTTTTACACTGAAGTTTGGTTCTTTTTTATCAATTGTTGCATAAACTATTGTTCTTTTTGGAACTTCTGGTTTTATTTTTATTTCAAATATATTTTCTTTTATTAATTCTTCTTGTATAAACTCTTTTGTTACAAAACCTATACCAAATCCTGTCTTTATTAAATCTACAATTAAATTATAACTTCCTGCTTCTAATTTTGGTTTTATTTTTATTTCATTATCTTTGATATACTTGTTTAGATGTTTTCTACTACTAGAGGAAGAATTTGGAAAAATGACTGGTAGATTTACTAATTTATTTATATCGTTATTTGCTAAATCATAAAATTTTTTGTTTCCTACAAAGATATCTTGTACTTCTGTAATGGGTGTTATTTTTATATCTTTATTATCTTCTGTTGGTGTGAATAATATTAATATATCTAAATTACCATTTCTTAACTCTTTAATTAGATTATTTGATGTATTATTGTTTATTTGGATATCTATATTTGGATATTTTTGATGAAATTTTTCTAAGTAGGGTATTAATATATATCTACATATTGTTGTTGATGCTCCTATTCTTATTGTTCCACAATCTAAATTTTTTAAATTAGAAATAATGTTTTCTCCATTTTTTATATTATTTATTGCGCATTTTACATGTTCATAAAGTATTTTTCCTTCATCTGTTAGAATTACTCCATGTTTTGTTCTAGTAAATAGGCTTATTCCTAATTGATTTTCAAGTTTTTTTATTTGTATTGTTACGGCTGGTTGTGAAATGTATAAGATGTTTGATGCTTGTGATATACTTCCTTCTTTTGTAACGGTATAAAAAATTTTATATAATTCTAAATTTATGTCCATAATATTACTCCTATTTATATTTAATATAAAAAATATATATTATATTTATATCATAATTAATTGTATACTTCAAGTAAGGAGGGAGAATTATGAAGCATATTATTATAGCGGGTTGTGCTAGAACTGGTAAAACTACTTTAGCTTTATATTTTCATAATCGTGGTTTTGTTCATTATAAAATGGATTCTATTAAGAGGGCAATGTTTAATACTTTGTCTCTTAATATAAAAGATTGGCATGTTATTAGTCCAATGATGGCTTCTATGATATCCACTATAATTGAGGAGAATATGTCAGATCGAGTTTTTAATAATGAGTATTATTGTATTGATACTTGCCATCTGTATCCTATTGATATTTTAAATATGAATTTAGAAAATACAATTATTGTGTTTTTAGGTTATACAAATATTAACAAAGAAGAAAAATTAAAATTTATTCGAAAATATGATAGTAATAATATCTGGACTTCTAAATTTGATGATTCGCAGTTATTACATGATATTGATTTATGTATTCAATATAGTGAAGAGGTAAAAAAGCAATGTGAAGAGTTAAATATTCCTTTTTTTGATACTAGTGATAATTTTAGTGAGGTTTTAGATGAAGTTTGTATGTATATAGAAAGTGAATTGATGAGAGGTGAGAAGCTTTATGAATTGGAGAGAAGAAAGACTTTTAGCTAGAACTACTGAAAGTCCTTCAGACTATTTATATCATCCAAATTACTTAGTTCGTGAAGGATTATTGGATAATCCAAATACTGATAATAGTTTATTAGAAAAGTTGTCTAAGGATAAAAGTGTTTTTATACGAGAGAAGCTTGCGAAAAAGTTTTTAGATTCTTCTATTAATGATTCTAATTGGAGAGTAAGATATGCTGCTATTCATGATAATTTTAATGTTTCAATTAAAGTACTTAAGAAGTTAATGGATGATTCGGATTTTAGAGTTCGTGAGGAAGCATTACGGTTATTAGATATTAATAAAAACTATTCTTATCGTGAAAATTATGATAATTTAATTACTATTAAATTAGTTCTTCCTGGTACTTGTAATGCAAAGTGTAAATTTTGTTATAATAAATATATAGAAGAAATGAAATTAGGTTCTAAAGAAATGAAAGAAAAATTTTTAGATAAATTTTTAATTTCTCTAGAGAAAATAGTTTTAAAAGTAGATGGAAAGCAAAGAATATCATTAGATATAACTGGTAATGAACCAACTCTTGATACAGATTTTTTTATACAGGTTATTCATAAATTAAGAAATTCTTCATTAAAAGATTCTATTACTAGAGTTACTTGTACTACAAATGGAATCGGTATTTTAAAGGTTGCTCCTTATATGAAGGGTGTTGTTAATTATGTAAATATTTCTGTTCATGATTATGATTATAAAAGGAGAAGTAATATTTTTGGAACTTATTTTCCTACGGATGATGATTATAAAAAAATAGTTAAGTCTTTGATAGATAATGATATTGCTGTGACTGCAGTAGCTGTTATTTATCATAAGATTGATAACTTTTCAGTATGGAGAGATCAATTTATATCTTGGGCTTTAAAAATAGGCTTTGTTAGTTTAAGGTTTCGATATGATGCTTATGATGCTAGTGATAACAATCTTTTTTTAGATTATATGAATCAAACTATTCATAATAAAGATTTTTCTGTTATTCAAGAAGAAAATGCTTTTGATTCTATATGGTGTATGTTGTCTTATAAAACAGGATTTTTAGTATATTTTTTATATTTTCTTAATGGGGGAGTTAATACTTATGATTCTTCTCCTGGAATTGAGTTTGTTATACATGATGATGGAGAAGCTTATGCTGATTTTAATAAAAGTGTTTTATTTGATAATTATCAGTTTCCTGTTGGATATATTTTTGATA
>CAMVAN010000065.1 GCA_947165475.1 uncultured Caryophanales bacterium
ATTGCCTATATTTTATATGGAATAAAACAATTTAGGCCAAGAATTAATACTCATGAAATTAAATATAAAGTAGATGGGAAAGAATATGAAGGGACATATTCCTTTATATTTATATCAAACTCATCAAGAATAGCTGGGCAGCCTGATATTTATTATGACATAAAACTAGATGATAATTTATTTGAAGTGGCTTTAGCAAATGTAAAAAATTTTCAGGAAATGGCAAAATTAATTGTACAAATCACAACAATAGATGCAAAAAAAATTCCAAACATTACTTATTATCAAACAAATAACTTTGAAATAGAATTTAAAGAACCATTAAATACTTCATGGTGTATGGATGGAGAGGAATATGAAACAGATACCAAAGTATTTAAATTTTATGTAGATCAAAAAATGAAAATGTTAATACCAAAAGAAAATATTAATGAATTATTTAACGAAAAGAAAAACAAAGGATAAATATGAAAAAAACAAATGAGAAAAAAATATTTTTAAAACTTCTAAAGCTTTCGATATATTTAATCATAATAACAATACTATCTGTATTTGCAAATTATCTATATGTGAAACAAAACACAAGTATTTCTTTTCAAGATGTTGAAAATACAAAAGATTACTCATATATAGATATTTATAAAATGTCAGAAAAATTTGCTTATAATGAAGAAAAAAATATTGGGATTCATTTTATAATTGACAAAGAAGATACTGGATTATGGCATACATATTTAATCGCAATAAATGAATCAGACTATAATAACTACAAAGAAATAATAGACTATACTTATAATAGAATAGATAAAGTACCAAAATCAATTCGAGTATATGGATATCCTGTTTTAGTAAATGATGAATTAAAAGAAATGGCCATTAAAAATATAGAAAAATTCATACCAGCTCAAAATGAAACTAAAATTACAAAAGAAAATTATGAAACATACTTAACGAATAGCTATCTAGATACAACAAAAAATAAAAATAGAAATATAAATCTTATATTTATTTTAATAATAATCTTACTTTTCTCATTTATTGGACTTTTTATATTAACAATATTTGAAAAAGAAAAAGTAAAAAAAGGAAGGGAAAAAAAATATGAAGTTTCAAGAAATAACAGAAAAAGAATATGAAAGCTTTTGGGAAAAACACCCACTTAAAACATTTCTTTCTTCTCCAAAAATATCAAAATTGCGAGAAAAAAATGGTTGGACTACATATTATGTAGGATTATTTAAAAAAGAAAAACTATTAGCAGCAACAATGCTTCTATCTCATAAAAGACATTTTGGAAAATATGAATTTTACTCTCCAAGGGGATACTTATTAGATTTTAAAGATGAAAAATTATTAGAATTTTTTACAATAGAAATAAAAAAATTTATTAAGAAAAAAAATGGCTATATCCTAAGAATAGATCCATATGTTCATTATAAAGAAAGAGATATTGATGGAAATATAGTAGAAGATGGAATAGATAATTCTGATATAGTAGAACACTTATTAAAATTAGGATATAAAAAAGTCAAAACAGAAAACATGGAGCAAGTAGGATGGATGTTCTCTCTAGACTTAGATGGAAAAACAGAAGAACAAGTACTAAAAGAAATGAAACCTAATACTAGAAATACAATAAGAAAAGCAGAAAAGATAGGAATTAATGTAAAAGAAATCTCTTATGACGAGTTAGAAAGATTTCAAAGTATTATGGAAGAAACTTCTAAAAGAAAAGGCTTTTCTAACAGAAAACTATCTTACTATCAAGATATGTATAAGTTATTTAATAAAGATAATGAAGTAAAATTTTTTATTACAGAATTAAACTTAAAAGAATATATTGAAAGACTAAAAAAAGAAAAAGAAGAGAAAGAAGAAAAAATCGGTAAACTTAGTGAGGCTAAATACAATGATGGAGCAAAGAAAAATCTTACTAATGAAATAGAATCATTAAATAAAAGAATAAGAGAATCAAAAGAAATAATAAAAGAAAAGAAAACAGATGTTATTACATTATCTGGTTCAATGTTTATGTTAATACAACCAGAAGTAATATATTTATCAAGTGGTAACTATGAAGAGTTCATGAAATTTAATTCACAATATTTAATTCAATGGGAATTAATTAAATATGGAATAAAAAATAAGTTTAAAAAACATAACTTTTATGGAATACCAGAAAATATTAATACTCATCCAAAAGACTATGGAATATATGAATTTAAAAGAGGATTCAATGGCTATGTAGAAGAGCTTATAGGAGAGTATGAACTACCAATTACGTGGCACTATAACCTTATGAATTTGATTCATAAAATAAAAGGAGAATAGTTATGCATAAAACATATAAGACACAAGGAACTTGTTCTACACAAATAGATTTTGATGTTATTGATAATAAAATCTATAATGTAAAATTTACAAATGGTTGCAATGGAAATTTAAAAGGAATATCTGCATTAGTAGAAGGAGAAGATATTAATGTAGTAAAAGAAAAATTACAAGGAATAAAATGCAATTATAAAAGCACATCTTGTCCAGATCAATTAGCAAAAGCACTCAGTGAAATAAAATAAAAATTGTTCTTGCATTTTTTTTTAAATTGTATTATTCTCATATAAAGGGAGTGAGAACATGAATAAGATAGAAGTTCCTAAAAATAAAAGCAAAAAATATTTATCTTTTATATTCATGTTATTACTAAACATTCTTTATAATTCAAGGAAGGCATTTCTATTTTAGAAATTCCTTCTTTTTTTGTAAAGAAGACCCTAGAAGGAGGAAATATGAATAAGAAAAAATTGGCATACGATATCGATGAGATGCCACCATTAAAAGAGTCTATCATCTTAGCATTTCAACACTTATTTGCTATGTTTGGAGCAACTATCTTAGTTCCCATACTAGTCAATGCTACTGCAGGAAAAGAGGTATTAACTATTCCTGTTGCCTTAGTAACATCTGGAATAGGAACTCTAATTTACATATTATGTACAAAAGGAAAATCACCAGTATATTTAGGAAGCTCATTTGCTTTTATTGTTCCAATAGCAGCAGCCTATGCTAAAGCAGGAATTGGTGGAGCAATGACAGGAATTTTGGCAGTAGGTTTAATCTATATTATAGTTGCAATGATAATTAAAATAGTTGGAAAAGAGTGGCTAGAAAAATTATTGCCACCAGTTGTGATCGGCCCAATGATAATGATAATTGGATTAGGTCTTGCTCCATCAGCAATTGGACAAATTGGCTTAACAGAAGGAGTAAGTTTAGAATGGAAATCAATTGTAGTAGCCTTAGTATCATTTTTAGTAACAGCAATTGTAATGACAAAAGCCAAAGGATTTATCAAGATTATTCCATTCTTAGTAGGAATCATAACTGGATATATTGTAGCAATATGTTTAGGAATGGTTGATTTTAAAACAATATCAGAAGCAAGCTGGTTTAGTATTCCTAAATTTAAATTTATTTTTATAGATTATCAACTAAATTTTACAGCATTAATAACAATAGCTCCAATTGCCTTAGTTACACTATGTGAACATATAGGAGATCATACATCATTAAGTAATATAATTGGAAGAGACTTAATAGAAAATCCTGGACTAGACAAAACACTTTTAGGAGATGGATTAGCAACATTTGTAGCTGGACTTTTGGGAGGCCCTGCTAATACAACATATGGAGAAAATACATCTGTTGTAGGAATGACAAAAGTTGCTAGTGTAAAAGTAATAGGACTTGCTGCTATATTTGCCATAATAATTGCCTTTTTTGGAAAAATAACTGCAATAATATCAGTAATACCAAATGCTGTCTTAGGAGGAGTATCACTATTATTATATGGTTTTATAGCAGTAAATGGCTTAAAAGTATTAATTAAAAATCAAGTAAACTTTGAAGAATCAAAAAATGTAATTGTAGCATCATCTATGTTAGTTCTAGGTTTAGGAGGAGCAGCTATATCAATTGTAAATAAAGATTTGTCATTAACTATTTCCGGAATGAGCCTAGCAGCAATAATTGGTATTTTATTAAATTGTCTCTTACCAGAAGAAAAAGAATTAGCCACTTTAATAAAAGAAGATAAAAGAGTAATTAAAGAAGATATAAAAAAAATAAAACAAGATATAAAAGATGAATTAACTATAGAATTAAAAGAAGATATTATAAAAGAAATAAAAAAAGAAATAGATAAGACGAAAGGAAAAAGTAAAAAATGAAAGTAGAAGAATTAAAACACCCATTAATTGAACATAAATTAGCAATATTAAGAGATAAAAAAACTGGTACAAAAGAATTCAGAGAACTTATAAGCGAAATAGCAAGCGTACTTTGTTATGAAGCTATGAAAGATGTAAAATTAAAAAAAGTAAAAATAACAACTCCAATCGAAGAAATGGAAATTGGTAAACTAGAAGAAGATAACTATGCATTTATACCAATATTAAGAGCAGGTATGGGGATGCTAGACGGAGTATTAGGAGTCGTTCCGAATGCAAAAATAGGACATATCGGAATGTATCGTGATGAAGAGACTTATCAACCTGTAAATTACTTTTTTAAAGTACCGAAAGGAATAGAAAAAAGAGAAGTGTTTTTATTAGATCCCATGTTAGCAACAGGAGGAAGTGCCATTGACGCAATTGATTTATTAAAAGAAAAAGGAGTTAAAAAGATTAAATTTTTATGTATCATATCTGCTCCAGAAGGAATAGAAGCCGTTACAAAAAAACACCCAGATGTAAAAATATATACAGCTCATATTGATAGAGAATTAAATAACAATAAATATATATGCCCGGGATTAGGAGATGCTGGGGACAGAATATTTGGTACAAAGTAAAAAAATATGATATGCTACTATATAATGGAGGAAAAAATGTTGTTTAAAAGAGTTGAGGGAAGAATTGATATAAATAATGAAATAGAAAACGGAAATATAGTAGTAAATGAAGAAGAACAAAGAGGAGCAAGAACAAATAAATTTTGGTTTAACAACTATGAATATATGTATAAAGATGTATACCAATTAACATATGAAGATTATGCGGAAATGATTGCATATAAAATTGCAGATCAATTGGGATTAGAATGTGCAAAGTATGATTTAGCAATTTTTAATGGTAATAGAGGAGTAATTACAGAGAACATAATAAAAGATAATAATAACGAGGAGATGCTTTCTGGTACTGAAATTATTGCAATGGTTTATACGGAATATTTCTTACCTATACTTAATGTCATTGAAAAATATCAGGAATTAATAATACAATATAATGCAAAAAATATATATGAATTTTCTAACCTACCAAATGATAAGCAAATCGAACTAAGAGACAAACTAATATTACTTGCAAAAGAAATTTCTAATAAAAAAATAGATTATTCAAATAACCATATTAATTATCCAGAAATAGAAGAAATATATGAGTATCTAGATAATATTTCAGAATCATATAATTCAGAGCTTATTGAAATGAAAAATGGAATAATAAAAGCAAATAATTTATATGATATATGGAATGTACTAGAAATATATGCCAAAATCAATAATTTAGATTTTAACACAGAAGAAACAATGAATAACTTGATAAATATGTTTATTTTTGATATAATAACGAGCCAAGGAGACAGGCATGCAGATAATTGGTCAATTATAAAAAATAATAAAGATAATAGTATAAGATTATGTCCATTATATGATAATTCTGGAATTTGTGATTTGAATAGGGAAAAAGGAATGAAAAGTATTTTAGAGTATATTCAATCATTAAATAATCCTACATTACATGAAAAAAAGAAACAGAAAATAGAAAAACTGTTAGAAAAAACAATTGACCACAATAACTCAGGACTTAAAGTAGATTTAACAGATGTTAATAAGAAAAATAAAAATAAAATAATGATGGAAAAATTTATAGATTACTCATCAGAAGAATTTACAGAAAGAATTATTTCTATGATAAAAAAATTGGATGAAGGGACTTTAGATTTTATTTTTCTTGAAATTGAAAAAGAAATACAAGATAAAATTCCTGAAGAAGTGAAAATAGTTGTAAAGACTGTTATCAACACAAATATCAGAATGATTAGAGAAATCTATAGTGAAAAGGGGGCTGTAAAATGAAAAAGGATGACTTATTTAAGTGTATTAGTGTGAATTCAGAAAAAATATATTATAATTTTAAAAACGTTTTTAATTTAAAAGAAGATGAATATGAAATTTTTATAGAAAATTTAAAAAGTGCATTTAATTATAATAAAAAATTAAATAATAAAGAGTACTCTATATCTATTTTTTCAATAAATAACTTAAGTAACTTAAAGAACAGATTAAAAGAATATTCTATTTCAGAAGAGATGATATCAAAAATAATAATTAAATCTCCAATAATAACTCTTTATTCAAATAATTTAGAATGTATTTATTACTTATTTAAAAATAATAAATACTATGGATACACAATTTTAGATGATGGAGAATATAATACTTATTTATTAAATATGAATTTAAAAAGTAATATTATAAGTAATAATTATCCAGTAGATATCATGACCACATTCTATAAATTTAAACCAACTGATAGTTTTTTACCTCTTAAGTCAGATAAAGATAAAACTAAAAACTATTATTTTAAAAAAATAAAAAATTAAAATTAACAGTTCCTACAACAGATGAAGGAAAAATTTATTATATAACTTTAATAAAAAGATTTGTTGAAAAATACAAATTTTTTTATATTAATATAATTTGAGTTTAGGTAAAAATAATTCTTGACATAAAAAAAGTGAATTTGTGTTTTC
>CAMVAN010000066.1 GCA_947165475.1 uncultured Caryophanales bacterium
ATTACAAAGATGGATGGATAGAAAGTAATGGAGAAAAGTATTATCAAAAAGATAAAAAACTACTAGAAGGATTTCAAGAAATAGGAGAAAAAACATACTACTTTGAACCAAATACAGGAAAACTAAAACAGTGGTGGCAAAAAGATGAAAATGGAATATTTTATCTTCAACAAGATGGAAGTATAAAAGAAGGATTACAAAATATAAATGGTATTATGTATTATATAGAAAACCACTACATTTATTCCGGAGAAAAAACAATAGACAATGAAGTGTTTATATTTAAGGAAAGAACCGGTGAATTAATAAGTGGTATTTTTACAGACTCCAATAACAAAATTAGATATATAACATCTCAAGGAAAACATCCAAGAGGTTGGATATATGAAGGGAGTTATATATATTATATAAAAGATGATGGAACTGCCTGTGTAGGAAATGATATAGTTGAAGGAAGAGACTATTATTTTGGTAATGACGGGATATTATGGGGATTTTATTGGAATAATGGAAAGATGTATTATAAAAATCCTGATGGAAACATAGTAAAAGGGGTTCAATATATTGGCGGTAAATATCTTCAATTCAATTCAGTAACAGGAGCATTCGAGAAATACGTAAAACAAATAAGAGTGATTGATGTATCAGCTCATCAAGGGTATATAAATTGGAATCAAGTAAAACAATCTGGACTAGTTGATGCAGTAATTCTTAGATTAGGATATGGAATTGGATATATAGATAAATATTTTTTAACAAATAAAAAAGAATTAGAGCGATTAGGAATTCCATACTCTGTATATTTATTTAGCTATGCTGAAAATGAAACAGAAGCTTGGAAAGAGTCTAATTTTGTTATCAATACTATAAGAGAAAATAGTGTACATATAGCATCAAATATTTTTGGGATTTATTACGATTTAGAAGACTGGGAAATAAATTCAACAGGAGAAAACAGTTATGGCATCACTAAAGATACATATGGAAAAATGATAAGCACTTTTGTTGATAACGTAGAAAAAAACATTTGCATTAAAACAAGAATATATGCATCTAAAAATTACATTGAAACAAGATTTCCAAAAGAAATGCAAAAGTATGCAACTTGGGTTGCCCAATGGAGTGATGCTTTAACCTATAGTGGACCATATGAAGGATGGCAATATACAAGTTCAGGATATGTGCCTGGAATATCTACAAAAGTAGATATGAACATTTTTTACTATTGATAAAGTACAAACATAATATTATCCTCATGTAGATGAAAGCATATCTTTGCTTTCTTTTTTGATATAATATTATTTAACTAAATATTAGCATTCTATATTGCAATTAACTACTTTTGATATAGGAGAAAGAATAGTTTTGTGATATACTAATCATGAGTACAAATATTACTGGATGGATAATTGCTTATACACTATTTAATTAAGTATCAACAATACATAAAGTTAGAGGGTAATAAATTAATACAGCTCAATAATAAAATGAAAGGAATGTGATTCTCAATGCAAAAATATATTCATTACTGTTGGTTCGGAGGACAACCATTACCTAAATTAGCAAAAAAGTGTATTAAAAGTTGGAAAAAATATTTGCCTGACTATGAAATAAAATTATGGAATGAAAGCAATTCTGACTTAGAAGATTGTCAATTTGTGAGGGAGGCTTTTCAAAATAAAAAGTGGGCCTTTGTAGCTGATTATGTAAGAACGAAAGCAATGTATGAATATGGTGGAATATATTTTGATACAGATATGGAAATAATTAAGCCAATTGATGATTTATTAGATGAAAAAAATGGCTTTTTAGGTGTAGAAGATTCCCACCTTATCGCTTGTGGAGTATGGTACGAACCAAAACCAAAAAGTTTTTTAGCAACAAAAATGTTAGAAAAATATCGTTCTATGGAATTCTTTGATACAGATGATATGTATAAAATTAGTATTCCAAGAATAATCAGCAATATTTTAACGGATTATGACTCATCAAATTTTGAAACTCAAAAACTTAAAAATAACGAAATAATTTATAAAAGAGATTACTTTTACCCATTATCTTATAATCATCAGTATAATTGTTTTACCAATGATACAAGAATGATTCACTATTATGATGCAAGCTGGACACCTAAATGGGAACAAAACGAAAATAAATTATTTAGATTAATTGGAACAAAAAGAGGACAAAAAGTAATTACTAACTTAAGAAGAGGAAAAAGAATAATTAAAAAAGGTATAAAATTAATGGTATATCCTTTATATAAATATAAAAAACATAAAAATATTATTACTGATAATTATATTAAAGAGATAGAAGACTCAATAAATAACATAAAAAAGTCAAAATATGATTATATTGCTTTTCATAATCCAAACTGGTTAGGAGTTACAAATGCTACAAAAGAATTATTTGAAAACTCTGTTCCTTTAGGAGAAATTTATAGAAAAAAAGATATTGATAGAGTATTAAAAAAAATTATAGAAGCCGGATATAAAAAAGTTATTTTTAGTGGATTTTGTATTGGATGGAAGGATCTTTCTATAAAATTAAATGAAAATAATATTATTGTTCAAACGTATTTTCATGGAAGCCATTCTCAAGCATTAGAACCATATGGTTGGCAAAGAAGAAGAGAAATATTTAATTTATCAAAACAAGGAATTATTAAAAAAATGGCATTATGCAAAGAAAGTTTGATAAACTTTTATAACTATTTTGATTGTAATACTTATTTATTAACAAACAAAGTTAATTTAAAAAAATATAGAAAAAAAGATAATAAGGATGAATTAGTAATAGGACTTTATGCTGCTAAAACAGATAATTTTTTAAAAAATTGTTTCGTCCAGCTTGCCGCTATATCTATGTTAAAAAACAAAAATGTCAGAGTAGATATGGTACCATTTAATAAAAGTGCAAAAAAATTTGCTAAATTATTAGGATTAAAAGTTGATGGAATAGACCACTCAATTTCTAGAGAAGAACTTTTAAAAAGAATAGCGAATTGTGATTTGATGTTATATGTAACATATTCAGAATGTGCCCCAATGTCCCCATTAGAAAGTTTTTCCCAAGATACACTTTGCATTGTAGGAAACAATTGTCATTATTATAAAAATGAAGAACTTGAAAAATACATAGTAGTAAGTGAAGAAAATAATCCTGAAAAAATCAAAGAAAAAATTGAATATGCTTTAGAAAATAAAGAAAAAATTTTAGATTTACATAAGAAATGGGAAAAGAAAAATAATGAGTTATCAGAAAAATTACTACATGAATATCTAGAGGATGGTGATAAAGATGAAAAATAATCAAATACTAATTCTTTTAAAAGAATCTGATATTCTAATGGAAAAAGTTTTTAAATATAATTTTAAAAATTCAGATATAATGAGAATTAAAGAGGATTTCACTCCATTTGATAGAGAAGAACTTGCTACTAAGATAAACAATAATTATCAACAAGTAATATTTTATGATTATTACAATCAATTTTATCTATTACTTCCACTAATCTCCAAGAAAGTAATAAAAAAATATATAATTAGTGAAGGTATTGGAGTATTATATAAACCATATTCTTTAATTAATTTTCAACAAATATTTGAATATAAAGAGAGAAATCTTATTGATTTTATAGCAACAACAAGATATGATGTCCATGTTTCATTTAAAAACAAAGTTTCATATATAGAATTAGATTATAAAGTAACCAATAAAAAAGAAGATAATAGTAAGAGTATAGGAATTCTAAATGAATATTACGTAGAAGAATCTAATTTCTTTAATCAATTAAGTGCAGTTGCCCTAACAGATATAAAAAAAGTAACAGTTCTAGATAGTAGTGACATAATTAAAGACTTTTCTGATGACTTTTCAATTTCAGTAGATATAGAAAAAGATATCGAAAAATTAATATATAAAAATATTGTTAATTTAAATTGTAAATTTTGCGATATATCTTCCTTATATTTTATAATGAGTATGGATGCAGAAATTCCTTGTATATTAGGAAACACAAATTTATTAGACAATGATTTAGAGTTAAAAAAGTATTTAGTTTTAGATAGTGATGACGATATAAATGAAATAAAATTGAAAATTGAACAAAGTATAAAAGATAAATCAAAAATTATGAAATTATATAATACATGGAGAAAGAAATATACTACTAATTCTGAAAAAAGTATAGATAGTTTTATAAAATTAGAAAAATAATTACTATAGTAGGGGGATATATGAAAAAAATAAGAAATAATAAAACATTTATCATAATATTTATTTTAATGACAGTTCTTTTTTTATCGATTCCAATATTTTTTATGCCCGACTCAATTGAGTATTATCGATATTTGAGAATATACTATGGAATAGAAAAAATAGCAAATTGGAACATTGTAAGAGGATTTTCTTTACCTACAATTTTATTTATTTTCACCAAAATATTAGGAAAAAATATATTTGCATTAACATTCTGCTCATACTTTTTTTGGGCTATAATTGCTATAACATCATATTTATTTTTAAAAAAAATAACTAATAATTATTCAAAATTTACAAAAAATATTATCTTTATAATATATTATCTATTAGTTATTATTAACCCAGTATTATTTGGATACTATCACTCTGTATTAACGGAATTTGTTGCTATTACCATGAGTTTTATATGTTGTATAATAAGTATTAGATTTTTACAGTTTAAAGCCAATATAAAAAATATAAAGACCTATATTTATATAATAATATTTTCATTTCTTTTCATAATAACTTGGTTTTTAAAACAACCATATTTTTCAATAGCATTTTTTCCACTAATATTAGTAGTTTTTTTATCAATATTTAAATATAAATCTATAAAAGATTTTCTATATCGATTTTCAGTATTATTATTTTCAATAATTATCTTATTATTATCAATGAGTAGTTGGAAAACTTTTTTAGAAAAAAATGGAGTAGATTATAAACATAGTCAAAATAATGAATCATTTTTAAGAGAAGCATTTTTCAATGGAATGAGTAATGTAAGAATTGATAGAGATGAAGAACACTATACATATGAATATTTAAAAAATAATACTCTTTTAAAGAAAAAGAAAATTAAAAAATTATTAAATTCTAAGAAAAATTTTAGAATTATAAATGTTTATAATAATAAGAAAAAATTAATTGATACGATGATATTTAAATACAAAGGTAAAGATTATACATCAGTAGATTCTATAAAGTTTTATTTTAAAGCAATAACAAAACATCCAATATCAATATTAGAATCATATATAAATGGTTATCTAGCAACAATAGATATTTATGTAAGTCAAAGAGATAAAGATAATTATTATTGGCCTGAATTAACCACAAAGACATCAAATCATGAAAATTATACAATAGGCTTAGGATATTTAAATAATAATACAAATACAATTTGGTTATCAGAATCTAATTTAAAAGAAATATCAAGCTTAGAGAAAGAAGTTAAAATTCCATCTATAATAAAGAAAATAATTATTATATATGGAAAAATAATATTCTATATTTTTAAAGCAGTATTTATCATTTTACCAATTGCCTCTATAAAGTCTATATATAATTATATTAAAGATAAGAAAAAAAGTATTAGAAATGAAACAATAGCGATATTATTATGTTTTAGTTTTTTACATATAGTATTTCATGTGGTAATGGGAGCTATAATAGATAGATATGTATTTATTACTTTCCCTGAAGTAATAATAGGATTAATACTTATGATAATCCCAACAAGTTTTATGAATAATAAGAAAGAAGAATTAGTTATGGATAAGAAAATAGAAAAGAAAAAGAAAGATAGATTAATATTTATTATACCTGCTTATAATGAATCAGCTAACATAGAAAAAGTTCTAAATGAAATTAAAAAAGATGTAGATTATGCAGATATTTTAGTAATAAATGATTGTTCAAAAGATAATACAAAAGAAATAGTAGAAAAAAATGGAGTAAAATGTATATCCAATATATTTAATTTGAAATATGCAATGGCTGTTCAAACGGGAATAAAATATGCATATGAAAATGGATATGATTACGTAATACAATTTGATGCAGATGGACAGCATATTGCGAAAGAGGCTGAAAAATTATATAAATGTGCTGTAAAAACAAATGCAGATATTGTAATAGGATCAAGATATCTAAAGGATGTTGGATATCCTTGTCCATTCTTTAGAAAATTAGGAACAAAAATGTTTGTAAAAATTATTAGCTTAGTTTGTAACACAAAAATAAGTGATCCTACATCAGGTTTTCAGTGCTTAAATAGAAGAGTGATAGAAAGATATTCGAAAATGGGAAATTATCCAGAATTTCCAGATGCAAACTTAATAATAGAAATGCTCATGAATGGATATAAAATCGAAGAAGTATCAACAAAAATGAGATTAAGAGAAGCAGGAGAAAGCATGCATGGAGGAATAATAAAACCAATAAAATATATGGTTAATATGTTTTATACTATTTTCTTCTTGATTCTAACGATTCCTAGAAAGGAAAGTGATAAATAATGAAAAATATATATTTTATAATAATTTCTGCTCTAGCAATGCTATATATGT
>CAMVAN010000067.1 GCA_947165475.1 uncultured Caryophanales bacterium
TATATCCTCCAGCAAATGGATTTTTACGGAAAAATATATCAAAATATGCCTGTTGAGCATTTTTACCTTCATTAAAATATGTTTGGGCCATTGTTAATTCATAAAAATCTGTCATAAGTGTTTTATTTTCCATTCTATTTCCTTCTTTCTTATTATTTTTTTTATCTACATCTTCTTGCTCCAAAATCTAAAACTGATTTTGTATAATCTTTTATTTTCTCTTTTTCATTATTAGAGACACTATTTTCAAGATTTTCTTCTAATCTTTCTAACAGATAAGTTCTATATCTAATTAGTGGTTCATCTATATAATCAAGTGAGATGTTGTCTCCAATGTCTATAACTAGACTGTTAAACATTTCAGCACTTTCTTTAAATTTATCTGGATTTATTTGTGGTATAAAATATTGTTCTTGAAAATTTCCTATAAATTCTGGGTTATAAGGTAATGAGCTTGTCTCTTGTGCTAGATTATTTATATAATTATCAAAATCATATTTATTTTGGGAGGCTTTATTTAATCTTTTTATTTCTTCTTTAATTGTTTGTTTATTACTTTCCATTTTTCTTTTCTTCTTTTTAATATTTTGTTAATATCTGTTTTTAAAAAAAATACTATTTTCTTTTTTCAAACATTTTTGGAGTCGTGCTTGTTATTTTACTTTTTCATATGGCGGCTGAGTTGAATAATATAGTCCTTGATTGAAATCAGATAATATTGTTGCTTCTTCCAAATGAAATAGTTCTTCAATGCGGCTTTTAAGTTCAGTAGATTCCATAAAGTCTATATAATTTACTGAATTATCTTCGCATTGTTTTAATTCTTCAAATAATTCTGGCTCCATTTTTTTCTTATACAATGTTTCCCAAACCTATCTAAGCATTTTGTTTCATCTTTATTTAATTCAGACATTATTTTTTTGTATGGATTGTCTACTTTCAAATTCTTTAGGTAAAAAATCTAGTTGTTCTGCTTCTACTAAAATTAGTGTTTTTTTATGTTATTATTCATTTTATATTCCTCTTCCTACTTAAATAGTTAGTTATTAGCTGGCTTTTTTTACAAGCTGAATGCCTTGTTGTTTCATTAATAATTTTGCAGCAAAAACATATTCTTGTCTTGCATCCTCTGCATAAGTTGCAATAGCATCTTCATGTACTCTAATAACATGTTTTCTATTCCATTGATCTAGGTAGTTAGCAAGTCCCATTGCTCCATTAAAGTCACAAATGTCTGTACAGCATCCAACAATATCAAATTCAAACATTTCAGGATGTTCTTCAATAAATCTTCTAAAATCAGGTGCTTCCATAAAGCTTGTAGAATTCTTTTCTATTACAAATGTATCTACATCATTTTCATATGGTTTCAATTCATCTACTAATTCTGCTTCAATAGTATCTTTAACACAATGACTTCCTCCAAATCTTTCAAACTCAACAGCATTTTCATCATGAGTATCTTTAATAAAAATAATTGCTTTTCCTTCTGCTTTTGCCTGTTTTATTAATTCAATTTGTCTAGGAATAACTTTCGCAATTTCTTCATCGTGAAGTGCTCCATCCCTTACAAATCCATTTACCATGTCTACAACAATTAGACATCCTTTATAAAACTTTAAATTCTTTACATTTTTCATTTTCTTTCTCCTATCTTTATTTCTTTTCCTTTAATATTTACTTCAATCCCTCTAAAATATGGATACGCTTCTGTATGTTCTCCCATACCGTATCCTTCGGTTTTATAATCAAGTCCTTTGTCTATCTTCATATTAGTAACTATATAGCCGTCCTGTTCTAGGTAATCTTTAATAATTGCTTTTAAATTATCATTAGAGATTTCTATACAAACTTGGGTTTCTTCTCCAAAAACTTTCATTTTTCTCTTATAAATTATATTTACCACACAGTCTTTATGTTCTCCCATGCCATATCCAACATAGTCCTTGGATACTTGAATGCTTGTCTTCCCTTCAATTCCATAAACTTCTCTATAGTATTGATTAATGAGATTCCTTACTTTTTCTTTGCTAAGTTTAACATTCATATTAATGCCTCCTTTCTTTTTAACATTTTGTTAATATCTATTAGTTAAATTTTACAAGTTTTTTCGGACTTGTTATTAACATTATATTAATATCATTTGAATTTGTCAACACTTTTTTTATTTTTTTATTTGTTGCTATATTTTCGTTTTTTGTTTTTCAGTTACTCCCCATCCATGTGATGCAACCATTTTCACTATTTTCATTATTGTCTTTTTTCAATGAAAATAGTGTGTAATAAACGTCATATACTGTATTACTATATTTTTCAAATTCACTCGAAGAGCTTTTTTCTTCATTTTTTTATTTAATATGATAGACTTTTTATATTTTCTTGTATTTACTAAGTTATTTTTTATTTCCATTTTTAGCTCTAAATAAAAAAATACGAACATAAATGTTCGTATAATTATCTAATGGAGCGACATTTTGTCATATATACGCAAAATATCACGTTATATAAGGCAATCGATAAACTCAATTGCTAAATGAAATATAACATACATTTTGACAAAAGAAAGGTTCCTAAATTAAAAGTGGGAATTTGTACTCCCACTTAGCTCGTAATATCTTAATCTTCCGATGTTTCTAATTCATTATTATCATTTGGAACATTATAATAGTTTCCTTTGTATTTTTGAATTAATATAACATCATCTTTTTTATCACTAATAAGCTTGTTGTACTTCTTAGGTTCTATTTGAGATGATATTTGTTTAATAGTAGAATCTTCTACTTTGTTATAATTCCAATCCTCTTTTATTAATCCTATAGTTTTTTCTCTTACTTTGAATAAACTCCCTTTTTTTCTATGTTTATCTATATCAATACCTAGTTTATTGATATAATTGTCATGCCACAATTCTAATTGTTCATTTATTTTATTAGTTGTAACTAAATAATTATTAAATTGGTTATGACTTAAACTTGATTTTTCTGATCCATTTGCTAATGCAAATCTTAAATCTCCAATTTGTAATAATAATTTTTGCATTACTTGTTGTCTTTTTTGCCACACATCAATTTCTTTCACTTTATCAAAATATTGTTTAACATTAATTTCTTTTTTTATAATATTTCCAATTTGTATGTTAGCTTGTCCTAATAATTCGGCACATTTTGTTTCAATATCTTTTATGTCATTGTAGGCATTTTTTCTTGATTCATCATTTGACAAGATATCAGTTTGATTTTCAGTTATTTCATTAATTTTTGAAAAAATATGTAGTACTTTACTTAAATATTCAGAATCTTGAAAATTAGATATTTTATCAATACTGTTTTTTATATCTTCTAATTTATCATTTATTTCACTCATATAATATTGGCCAACTACCATTGAAGCAGCATTCATTCCAACGTTAGTTAGTTGTTGCTTTGTTAAATCTTTAGATAATTCAGTTTCTTTAGTAAATTGTGTTTGCCCCGTAAATAGATTCTCTTTTCTTCCTAATTTTTTATTTTTAATTACATCAACTTGTGTCCCTATAACTTTATTTTTACCAACATTAATCATTTTATTTGCATCTTCAACACTTGCTGAAAATAAAACTTTTCCATTATTTGCTAATTCTACAGCGTTTTTTGAACTACTTGCTATATTAGAAGCTTTTGGTGCTACATTATCAATTTTAGATAATGTACTTTTAACAACTTCATTCTTTATCAATGCTTTATTAGATGGGATAATATCATTATTTTCAATAATCTGAATGGCAGGAAAATATGATGGCTGTTCATCTTTTACTACCATACTATTTTCACTTTTTTCTTCAGTTATAGTTTCCTTACTCTGATTTTTATCTATTAATAAATAGCATAAAATACCTATTATAATTAAGCATACCAATAATATTAGCATGACATATATTAAATCCATATTATCTACCTCTTATTTTCTCAAAATAATTATATCACAATTATATGCTATTTTTTCACTGACTTAAACAATCGTTAGATTACTATTTTATGAGATATTCAAACACAAAAAAATTAGTCTTTCGACTAATTGCATTTCTAAATGGAGCGTGTGTTTCATTAGCTTACGGTAAGTTCTTCTTTGTAGTTCCATTATATAAAAATAAATGTCTTTTTGCAACAATTTAATTATTTCATTATTATAGTTTTCATTATTATAGTTCTTTATAATATTCTTTTATTATGAAGCTGATACCTTTATTATCATATTTGACATCTTACCAATTACCATACGATCATAATTACCAGAGCCATTAATATTACATCCAAAGGTTGCAGGAATATTAAAAGTATTAGATACAGGATAATTTTCAAAATTATTTGTATTTCCTAGAGGTTTTATTTCTCCCAAATCAACTTGATAGTACATTTGCATACCTTTCTTTATAATATTAATTCTATTAGCTGTCAGAGGAATATTAACTGATGAACTTGTCCCTATACCATCTTTCATTGCCAGTTCGAATTGATTATTATTTAATCTCATCATTAATCCTGGATAAGAAGAATTTGATTCATCTTTGATATTAAACAAAGTTGCTTGATTTACTTGACCTGTTCTAACAAATTCATCAATCGTAAAAGTAACTATAAAACTCTTTTGATAATTAGTAGAATTTAACAATTCTACTCCAGTATCAATAATATTTTCTGTAGTACCATCAAAAACATTTTGTGAATTTGAAACAAATGCTGTAATCATATTTTCTTCCATAAAAGTCAATATTTCTTGGTCTATAGTGTCATAAGTTCTTTCTTCTGGTTCTAATGGTTCTGGCTCTTCAAGAGTACCCTGTTCATATACTCTTACATATATATTTGATAAATTTGCTATTAAGAATCTCTCAGGTCTTACAGCTCCACTTCCATTATATGAAGTTCCAAACGTTATAGGTCTATCAAAAGTTGATATTGAAGCAAGATTGTCAACATATACAAATGATCCTCCGTTTATTGAATAATAAACTTTATTATTTACCTTTCTAAGAACGAACGATTGAATTGCACTACTATCCCACGTTATTTTTTTATTATTGCTTCCTGTTCCTACTTGAAGGTACCATTTACTATTTTCAATCCTAAACGCAACTCCCGGATAAGGACTATTATCATATAGGCAATCAAATATCGTATCTACTTTTCCAGAACGAAAACGGCTATTATCAATATTATCAACTGTAAAACCAATTTCAAAATCTTTGTCATGATTTTCACTATTAAATAATGATATTCCTGTATCAATATAATCTATATGTTGACCATTAGCACAATCCCCAATAATATCGTTCCCTTGACCATGAAATTCACAAACTCCAGATGGAGCAAACTCAATAATACTAATACTGTCAATAAATTTAAAATTAATAATAGAATGTAATATTTGATTTGTAATACTTGAAAGTGAATCGGAATACTTGAAAGTAATAGTAAACTCTTTTTCTTCATTAGCTTGAATAACATCACCATGACTTATACCATTAATAATAAACTCTATATCCTCATTATCATATCCTAAATCAGTAGAATAAACAGGTTTGTCATATTTTTCTGATTTATCACTATTATTTCTAATTTTTATCTTATAAGTGATTGAAGACGTCAAATCATTTCCTAATTCAATTTTACTTGTCATCAAGGTCAAATAAGGATCATCTATATCTTGATTATTTGGATTAACTATATTTCCTGATATATATTCAATATCGGTTATAATCACATCCTTTGTCGGAGATGCAGTTGCCGTTCCAGAAACAATTAAATCTATATCTGATATTTGAGCATAACCAATTCCTAAAAACATTGTTAAAAGGAAAATTACTATATAAAAAATCAAAGAATTCTTTTCAAAAAGATTATATTTTCTTTTTTTTTTCATCTTATTCCTCCATAATCAAATGCGTTACTAGTCTTTATTTATAATATATCATTTTTTCTAAAAAATAACAATTTTTTAATTTTAATTGTAAACATCAATAACATTAAATATACAAAATTAGTAACTATTTTTAGCAAATTCTATTATGTTTATGTAAAATTACTCATAACTTTAGGTGATTAAAACTTTTAATTACTAAATAATAAGTATGATAAAATAGCCGACTATCATTCAATGTATTTTAAATAATTAAAATAGTTTTTATATAAAAAAATGACACTCATTCATAGAATAAGTGTCTAAACACATTGGTGGGTAGACATTCAACTTGCAAAAACTGAATGTTCCCATTTTTATTTTATGTAAGATTTCTTGCTACATACATAATAACATAAAAAGGAACTTTTTTTCAAGTTCCTTTAATTTTTCATGGAGCGATTAACAGGCAGCTTACGAACCATAATGCTTTCTTTCTAAAAATATTATATATGAATTTCTATTAAATTCCAATGGGTGTATGGAAATATTCCCATATTTATTATATAATTTATGCATATGAAGTCTTTAATATATAAATGATTGGAGGAAGCTAATGAGTAATGAATTA
>CAMVAN010000068.1 GCA_947165475.1 uncultured Caryophanales bacterium
AATATTTTGACATTCTAATATTACTGGGGCAACTGTTTGTATTTCTTTTTCTTTACTTATTTCTCTTTTTTCAACTTTTGGTTCTACACTTTTCTTCATTGTTTTAGCTATCTGTAAAGTTGATCCTAATGTTAGAAAAATAGCTCCTATAATCGCAATAATCATTGCAGGCTTTTTACTTATTGATTTTTCATATTTAACTGTTTCTTCTACATCTTTTAAATTTAAAACTTGTGTTTTTTGTAGTTCTTCAATCTCTTCTTTTGTTTTATTTTGTTTTTTCATGATACTTCGGATCATTACAGCCACCTCTATCCTAATAACATTATAACAAAATCCCTTTAATTATCAACTACTTTTTTAATTATTCTTAAGAAAAAAAGAAAAAAACGATTAAAATATCGTTTTTGTTTCTTTACTATTCTTTATTATTTAGAAGATTGATGAGATATTTCTTCTACTGGTTCAATTGAAAAATAGGCTTCTATTAATGTTTTTATTGCTGGAAGTGAATTTTGTAAAGTCCAATCAAATGCTGGATAAACTAACTTTTTTAATTCATCAGACATTTCAGCATAAGCACTAACCATTTCATCTTTAACTTCATTTAAATTATCATGTACAAAATTAGGTTGTGGATTATCTACTCTTAAAATGTCTCCACCCATTCCATATTTTCTAGTATTATAGATAAAAAATGGTACGCTTAATGCCTTACATACAGCTAAATGTTGTTTTTGGTTAAGCATCTGTGTTTCAGGACTATTATTGATTACAGCCTCATATATTGGTTTACATTCTGGAACTTCTGTTAAAAAATCAGAAATTGATACATCTCTAAGTTTTACCATCTTTTCTACTTCTTTGTCTAATGATTCATCTGATAGTCCCAATACGGTTAAATCATTTCTTTGTAATGCTAAATCTGTAATTTCATACATATTAGCATTTCCTATTTGTGGATTTCCTTCAATCCAGTTATTCACTCCTTGAATTCTAATTAACAATTCTAATGCTTTAATTTTTTCATTATTCATTTATGTTTCCTCCCTACATGCTTACATTATACCATAATAACTAGAAAAATGCAAGAAAAACCACATTTGTTGTTTTGCACAATATCATTTTTTAAATTTTATTAGTTTTTTTTCTCAAACTCTTCTGCTTTATATTCATATACTGCTCTATAATACATATAAGAATAATTAGAATAGCCATTTATTTTACGATATTTATTAAAGTTATCTAACATAGTATCTTACTTTTCTTTTGTTAGTATATCATATTTATGAATTTTGTTACGATTAAGATAAAAATATAAAACCTTTTATAATGTGTTCTATTATAAAAGGTTTTTCATTAATTATTTTTTGTTCTAGCATCAAATTTTTTTCTTTCTTCTGTATTTAATATACGTTTTCTTATTCTAATATGATTTGGTGTTACTTCTACTAATTCATCAGAATTAATATAATCTAGGGCATACTCTAATGAAATAGGTCTTGGTCTTTTTAATACTACAGTATGATCACTTCCAGCCGCACGTGTATTTGTTAACTGTTTTCCTTTTACAACGTTTACTGCTAAGTCATTTTCTCTATTACACTCTCCTACTACCATACCTTCATATACTTGTTCACCTGGCTCTATAAACATGGTTCCTCTATCTTCTAAGTTTCCAATGGAATAAGCAGTAGCATTTCCATTTTCCATGGAAACAAGTACTCCTAGTTTTCTTTCTCCGATTACTACATTCTCATATGGCATATATTCTTTAAAAGTATGATTCATGATTCCATAACCTTTTGTCAAAGTCATAAAGTCAGTTGAAAATCCTATTAAACCTCTAGATGGAATGGTATATAGTAATCTTACTTGATTCTCAAAGTTAGTCATATTTTCCATCTTACCACCACGCATACCAAGTTGTTCTATTACATTTCCTACTGATTCTTCTGGCACTTCTATTTGTAATTCTTCATATGGCTCATATTTTTTTCCATCTATTTCTTTTATAATTACACTTGGTTTTGATACTTCTAGTTCAAAGCCTTCTCTTCTCATATTTTCAATTAATATACCTAGGTGTAATTCTCCTCTTCCGCTTACTAAGAAAGATTCGTTAGTTGCTGGCTCTACTCTTAAAGAAACATCTCTTTGTGTTTCTCTATTTAGTCGTTCTTCTATTTTTCTTGCTGTAACAATTTTACCATCTTTTCCAACCATTGGGGATGAATTAGCACCAAAAGTCATTTGTAATGTTGGTTCATCTATATGTAGTGGAGGTAAAGGCAAAATAGCATCATTATTGCAGATAGTTTCTCCAACTGATATATCAGCAAGTCCTGCAATTGCTACTATGTCTCCTGCCTCAGCATTTTCTATTTCTATACGATTATATCCATAATAACCAAATAGTTTTTGAATTCTAAATTGTTTTGCTGTTCCATCTAATCTGCAACATGTTACAACTTCACCTGTTTTAATTTTACCGTTTTGTACTCTACCAATTCCAATTCTTCCAACAAATTCATTATAATCTAATAATGCTGGCTGAAATTGTAATGGTTTTGTACTATCACCAGTAGGAGCTGGTATTTCTTCTAAAATTGTATCTAATATTTCACTAAATCCTTCTGTTTGAGTAGATGGATCATCAGATAATGAACATGTATTATTTACTGCTGAAGCGTATATTACTTTAAAATCTAATTGTTCATCATCTGCACCTAGTTCAATAAATAGGTCTAATACTTCATCTACTACGTCCTTGCATCTAGCACTTGGTTTATCTACTTTATTTATTACTACAATAGGTTTTACTCCAGCTTCAAAAGCTTTTTTCAAGACAAATCTGGTCTGTGGCATTGCTCCTTCATAAGCATCTACTACTAGTAAAACCCCATCAACCATATTCATGATACGTTCTACTTCTCCGCCAAAATCAGCATGACCTGGAGTATCTAAAATATTAATTCTTACTCCTTTGTAATCTAATGCTGTAGTTTTTGCTAGAATTGTAATTCCTCTTTCTTTTTCTAATGAATTGGAATCCATTGATACATTAGTTAAATCTTCATTATCACGAAACATACCGGAATGCTTTAAAATACCATCTACTAATGTTGTTTTTCCATGATCTACATGGGCAATAATTGCTACATTTCTTTTTTCCATATACTACACCTCTTTATACACGTTCATCATTATAACACATAATTTCTTAAAAAACTAGTTTTTCTTTTGTTATTTTTCTTTTTCTCAGAATCTATATTTTTAATCTTAATATAAAAAAATGTAATATATGTTTACTATATGATATTTCTATGACTTAATAACGAAATACTTATAATATTACGAAGTTATGATTTCAAGTTTTTTATTATCTTTTCTATAAATGGAATTATTATTATTATTTTATTTGTATGATTTAGTACTTCTTAATTAGCAGTAAAACTTTATTCTTTAATAGTTAATTGCATATTATATTATAAAAAAATCTTATGTTTTTAATACTAAAGTTATTTTCCTATTATATCTATTGAATATAATTTATTCTATTTCACTTTTCATTTTCTTTAATTCTTCTATAGAATAGTTCAAAGATTTAGAAATAATTTCAATATCTACACCATTTTTTAGAAAACTAATGGCTGCTTCCTTATTTGCTTCTTTTCTGCCTTCTTTTATTCCTTCTTTTATTCCTTCTTTTCTTCCTTCTTTTCTTCCTTCTTCTCTGCCATCTCTCAAGCCTTCTTCTTTCCAATACTCTCTCATGGTATTCTCTATTTTACGATTATCTTCTTCAGCACTCATATATTCATATATTTCTGGATCTTCATTTATTCTTTCTACTTCACTCATATATTTTTTAATCACCTTATCTTCCTCTGATAACTTTTCTAAATCTTCTTTTTCTAAATCTAACATGATTAAGTATTTATAGTTATCAATTTCTTTTTTATTAGAGTACCACAAATCCTTAAAATACTCCATATTAAATTCATATATGAACAAATTGTTTACATATTTTTCCCCTTCTTCATCACTTAATGTATATATTCTTATTGGCTTTTCTTTCTTACTAATTTTATAGTTTAAGTTTATTTGAATAAATTTAATATTTTCTGTATAGTTTTCTCCTCTTAATGTTTCAATAGAATATGAATTACAAATATAGGCAGTATTTCTAGGTCTTACATAGGGATGCATTTCACTATTTACCTCAATATGAATATTTTCAGTATCTGTTTTAATATGAAAATCAAAGTGTTTACGTTTTATATGAATATTTCCATTATTTTTTTCTAAATTTAAGTATTTAATATTTTTTATTTTAATATCTAAAATACTTTCTAATAATGCTTTTAATAAATCACTATTCTTCTCCTCCATAAATACTTCTTTAAAGGCTATGTCATTTCGACAAGTATAAAACTTCTTTTCTTCAACCATTAAATTCCTCCTGTTCTTGTTGAAAGTACATGATTTATATCACAAAAAATAAGACTTGTAAAAGTGAGAATTTTAAAGATTTAGAAGAAATAATTATTCAATGATATAAAACTAATATATAGAAAACCTTATTTAAACTATAAAACTTAATAAAAAAAACAAGTTTAGTAAAAGTTCAATAAACTATTATTATTTATTAGTTTTTTTCTTATTAATTATTTTTTTGTAGAAATAAGAAAAAATTAATACTACCATTAGTATTCTTATTGGAGTTTTTAAGTATCCTACATATGTACTTAATATAATCCAGTTTTCTCCTAATGAGTAACCTACATAAACAAATGCTAGTGTCCAAGGAATGGAACCTATTGTTGTGTATATCAAAAATTTAAAAAAAGAGAGCCTCATAATACCAATAGGTAATGATATTAATGTACGAACAATTGGAAAGTTTCTTCCTACTAGTGCACTTATCATCCCATATTTATTGAACCATGTATCACTTTTTTCTATATCTTCTTCTTTCATAAAAAAATATTTTCCATACTTCTTCACAAAGGGCTTTCCTCCAAAAT
This sequence comes from uncultured Caryophanales bacterium, assembly GCA_947165475.1. GTDB lineage: Bacteria > Bacillota_I > Bacilli_A > RF39 > UBA660 > UBA3789. Next base: position 5,031 of record CAMVAN010000068.1, read on the forward strand.
ATCCCATAAAATAGATAACTACTGCACAAAACACACTTCCTAGTAAACCTGTTAAAAAAGCATTCCAAAAAGTAAATATTCCTTTACTAGCTAAAATTCCTCCTGTTGCTAAAATAAGTTCTGAGGGAATCGCAATTATAACTGCTTCTAAAACCATACCTAGAAACATTCCTAGGTATCCGTATTTCATAATTAAATCTATTACAAAATTTCCCATTTTATCACCTATCAAAGTATATGAAAAAAGAGAAATTTCTTTCTCTATTTAATATTAATTATTTGATAAATATATTCTTCTAGGGAAGATACTTCTTCTTTTTTTAATTCATCAAGTCTTTTATGATGTTTTTTCATTACGACGCCATGAAAACTTTTTAACATTTCATAATCATTTTCATTATCTCCAATTACATGGAGTAGATTATAATCTAAGTTCTCTATATTAAATAATTTTTTTATTGCTTTTTCTTTATTGACAGACTTATTTATTATATTTACATGAAATCTACTTGCATATATATGATAATATCCTTTGTCTTTTAATAAGTCCACTATTCTATTTTTTTCTGTTTCATCTTTTGAATTAATTACAATTTTTACACAATCATTATAATTATTCGTTTTATTATAACCATCATCTAAATAATAATCTGATTTATTTTCTTCTAAAACTTGAATAATATTTTTTATATCGTTGGGATTTAATAATACTGTTTCTATGCAATAGTCAACATTATTAAATATTTTTGCTCCATCCTCACATATTAAATATGTGTAAGGAATATGATATTTCGTCAAATAATATTTTAAATCAGAATAGTTTCTTCCAGTAATAATACAAAATATATTTCCTTGGGATATAAATTTTTGTATTGCTTCAATATTTCTTTTATTTTTTTCTTCATCATCTAGAAAAAATATTGTTTCATCAAAATCACTTGCAAGTATTTTCATATTTACTCCTATTTAAATACACTTTTAAAAATAGAATTTAATCCTTTAGTAATTGCTTTATCTAATACTTTATTAACTACTTTATTTGTTGCTTTTGTTTTTAGTTTTTCAACTGGATCGTTCTTTTTTGCTCTTTCTGCTTCTCTTTTTTTCTTGGCTTCTTCTCTTTCTTTTTCTTTTTTTTCTTTTTCAGCAATTTTTGCTTGCTTTTCTTGTTCTTTTGCTTCTATTTCTTTTTGTTTTTCTTCTTCTTCTTGTTCTATTTTTTCTTTTATCATTGCGTTTAACTCTTCATATGCTGAATCTCTTTCTACA
>CAMVAN010000069.1 GCA_947165475.1 uncultured Caryophanales bacterium
AACTAATAATTACTTAAAGTTGTAGGATGGAAATAGTCCATATTTTTACTAAAAGTATATAAATCGTAAAAAAAATCAAAAAAAAAAGAAGCGCAAGGGGTGTGGGGAAAGTGCTTCTTTTGTTGAATATAATGTATTGAAAAAAGAAAACTTTAGTTATAATACTAAGAAAACCAATCAAAAAGGACTAATCAATTAGTCCTTTTTTTACTTTTAATGACAGAACCAGTTATGATATAATGTATTATGAAAATAAGAAAACTTGTTATTTGAATTCGCGTGAAATTCATAAACTATATATGAAAGGAAGTGCTATTATGGCAAAAGAAAAAGAAACAATAGAACCAAATAAAAAAGAAAGGAAAAATAATAAGCTACCTAAAAAAGTAACCAAAATATTATTTTGTGCAGCAGCTGTTGTAATATTAGTTGTAACATTTATCTTAGGAATTAAGTTATCAACTGTTTTCACAACACAAGAAAAAACGACAAAATTTGGACTAGAAGATGTTGGAAAATTAGTAACACAAACTTGTTATACAACTGTTTTAGAGGATAGCAAAGTTAATCGTGATTTCTTCAAGTTATTTGATATCCCATTTACGGAAAGCAGACAAATCTTTAGTTATGATTTTGAAGTAGATGCATCCATTGATTTTGATAAAATTAAGATAAAAAAAATAGATGATGAAAAGAAAACAATTCATGTAGAAATTCCTCATGCTGAAGTGTACAAAGCAACTCTAAATCCATCTTCATTTAAAGTATATTTAGATACAGAAAGTATGTTCTCAAGAATTGATCTAGAAGATCACAATGAAGCTGTTAAAAAAATGCAGGAACAAGCACAAAATGATTGTGTTGCAAACAACCTCTTAACATCAGCAGACAAAAATGCAAAACAATTATTAAGTGGCATTATCAAAGGAAATTCAAAATACAAAAATTATACAGTAAACTTCACTTTTAAAGGTGGTAAATAGAATGAACAAAATAAAAAATATTATCATTAAAATCATATGCACTGTACTTGTAATTATCGCAATAGGATACTTAATACTAATGTTTACAAAATAACAACAAATGAAAGCACTAACAATTGTTAGTGCTTTTTATCTATAATAAAATGAAAAAATAAAACTCCAAACAGTGGTTTTGGAGATGGTGTCAAGATTAAAATAGACCTTTCTTCACCTTTTTTGGGGCTGGAGCGCGAGAGCCCCAAAAATTCGCGGGCTTCGCCTGTAAGTTGTAGGATGGAAATAGTCCTTATTTTTACTAAAAGTATATAAATCGTAAAAAAAATCAAAACAAAAGAACCGCAAGGGGTGCGGGGGAAGGCGGTTCTTTTATTACTGGTAGAAGAGAACACCAAAGAAAAAGCACTTTTGTCGAGAACAAGTTATACAATTATCTCTCTCTCACCATAGAGCCATAGTGAAAGATACCTCAATTTTTGATAAAACCAGTACTTATAAGAGTTTACAATATGAGTAATACCAACCAATAGCATATCCAATGTTATGTATTTTCAAATTATTGTTAACTATTTGGGAAAAGATATTTAACCAATTATGATATAATAACTACTGTTATAAGTCATGGGGTGAAAAAATGAATTTTAAATATACTAATTATGAAGGATTTTCTAAATACTGTCTAGGTATATGTAATAATAAGAATTATGTTTTTACATCGGATGAAAAAAATGAATTATTCAATTTTCGTGATATTATTATATTTTTAGAAGATATGATTAAACATAATCACATTGAACTTTATGGTCAATTATTTGAAAATATTATTCAATTATTTATTAATAGTCCTAATAATGCATTCCACAGTATCAAGTATATGAATGAAAAACTTGTTAAAGTAAAAAATGGAGAAATTGATTTTTATTATTTTATTTCTTCACTTAAAACTATGATGAATATTGAAATGCAATTTACTGAAGATTTTTTAAATAATGGTAGTAATGAATTATACTATCCTGGTAGAGTAAAAAGTTTAATCATTAATAAAGATATTATTTACGTATATACATTAGAAAGTGTTGATAAAAGCGAAATGGACAAATATGGTGTTTATTTTATATATGATAATAATGGCATTTTGAAATATATTGGAAAAAGTACCAATAGTGTCATTATTAGGAGTTTTCAATCTGCTAAGGAAAGAGGATTACTAGATTTTTCTAAAATTGAATATAGATATCCTAAAACAAAATCCGATGTTGCGCTATATGAATCATATTATATTTCTAAATATAAACCAGATAAGAATAATGATATGATTTTTGATGATGATCTATCAGTAAAATTGCCTGATATTAGTGTTGGGTATTCCATAAAGAGAAGCTCTAATAACTGTATAGAAAAAGAGTATACATATTATACTGAAAGAGTTTTAGATATAGAAGATTATCTTAATAATGACATAGTTATTATAAATAATGAAAAAAACAAAAAAATGTTGCATAATAAAAATATATATTCAAAATCTGAAGCATATAATGAAGCTTATAAAGAATGTTTAACAAAAGCAAAAAATAATAATTTAATTGTATTAAACGAAAATTAAACAAATAACAATTATAATAAATAAAAATCTTATATAATTTTGTCTTTATTTGCTGTATATAATTAAATTTAACACATTTTTTAAATATGTTAAAAAAATATAAAAAATTTAACATATTTATTGTATATGTTAAAAAAATATTGTATTATTGTATATGTAAGGAGATGATAATATGAAGTTATTACCATTTAATGATTATGATTTAAAAACACCACGAATTCTTGAAGCATTAAATGAAGCTTCTAGATCACTTGCAGAATTAAAAGGATTTGCTAATTCAATTCCTAATCAACATATTTTAATAAATGCCATTACAATAAATGAAGCTAAAGATAGTAGCGAAATTGAAAATATAGTTACTACTCACGATAGTATTTATAAAGTTCTAACAGAAAGTGGATTTAAAGATGAATCTGCTAAAGAAGTAGTTGATTATAGAAGTGCTATTTGGCGTGGATATGAAATCATAAAAGAAAAAGGATTTATTTCAACTAATGTTTTAGTAGAACTTCAAGGAATAATTGAGCATAATAATGCTGGAGTTAGAAAAACACCTGGGACTAATCTTGTTAATAGTAAAACAGGTGAAATAATTTATACTCCACCACAAGAGGAAAAAGAAATAAGAGATTTATTAAAAAATCTTGAAGATTATATAAACAAAAATGATGATGAAGTTGATCCGTTAATTAAAATGGCTTTAATTCACTATCAATTTGAAACTATTCATCCATTCTATGATGGAAATGGTAGAACTGGCAGAATATTAAATGTTTTATATTTAGTATTAAATAATCTTTTAGATAGTCCAATTCTTTATTTAAGCAATTACATTAATAAAAATAAAGATGAGTATTATAAATTGTTTACTGAATTTAGAAAAAATAATAATTATGAAGATTGGATTATATATATTTTAAAAGGAATAGAAGAAACATCAAAAAATACAATTGAATTAATTAAATTAATTCAAAATGAAATGGAATCCTATAAAGAAGAATTTGTGACTAAACTTCCTAAGATCTATTCTGACGAATTATTAGATTCTTTATTCTATGAAGTATATACTAGAATTAATTATATTGAAGATAGATGTGGAGTAACAAGACAAACTGCTGCAACATATTTAAATAGTTTAGTAGATGCTGGACTATTAGAGTTTGAAAAAGTTGGTAGAGAAAGTATTTATAAAAACACCAGATTAATAAATTTATTAAGTCATTTTTAAACAAAAGAATAAAAAATAAAAAAGAACCTCATGCCAAAATGAAAGGTTCTTTTTTTTATAGTATGTATTAAGATATTACAAGCAATAGATCTGTTAAATTTTTATTAAAGCTGCTATACTGTATATAGGTGGTTTCAATGATTAAAGTTGTAGCAGCATTAATTGAAAAAGATGGAAAATATTTAATAGCAAGAAGATCAACTGGAGATGAAAATGTACTTGGTAAATGGGAATTCCCTGGAGGTAAGGTACAAGAAGGCGAAACTGAAGAACATGCTATTGAAAGAGAAATAAAAGAAGAATTTGAAATGGATATTAAGGCAATAAGATTCTTAACCAACAATGTCTGTGAATATCCAAAAAAGACAGTAGATTTAAGATTATATGAATGTAAGTTCTTAGCTGGAGAATTTCATTTACATGATCACTCAGAATATAAATTTGTAGATAGAAATAAAATTATTAATTATGATTTATGTCCGGCAGATGTTCCACTTGCAGAATTTGTAAAAGAATCAAAAGTATTAAGAAGGTGAAATATGATAGATTTATTCTTATCTAATAATAATAGTGAATTTTTAAATAGAATTAAAGAATGCTTAAAGAAATGCAATTCTTTTTCCTTTAGTGTTAGTTTTATAAAAAAAGCCGGATTAGTATTAATAGAACGAGATATAGAAGAAGCATTACATAGAGGTGCAAAAGGAAAAATAATTACTTCTACATATCAAAACTTTACCGATATAGGCTCTTTAGAACAATTTCTTACATGGCAAAAAGAATATGATAATTTTGAATGTCATTTAGATTATGAATGCTTTGGAGATAATGGCTTTCATACAAAAGGATACATGTTTGAATATGATGATTCTGTTGAATTAGTTGTAGGATCATCTAACATAACAAGATTTGCCTTATTAAAAAATTTTGAATGGAATGTTTCTTTAATATCGAAAGAAAATTTAAATTCTTATAATGACGCTTTAATTGAATTTAACTTAATATGGGAAAACACATTAAAACTAGATTCTTATTTAATAGAAAAATATAGACTTCAATTAGACTATGCAATAGAAAAGTGGGATATGGATTATATCAATATTACTGATTCGAGTATTAATCCAAACTCCATGCAAAGAAAAGCACTAAGAGAACTTAGACGATATAGAGATACTGGAGTAAAGAAAGCATTAATCATTAGTGCTACTGGATCTGGAAAAACATACTTAGCGGCCTTTGATGCAAGAAATTTTGGAGCAAAAAGATTGTTATATATAGTTCATAGAGAATCTATATTGAGAGATGCAAAAGAGTCATTTATGAAAGTCTTTGGAGCAGAACGAACATATGGATTCTATACTGGTAATGAAAGTAGTCAAGAAGCAGATTTTATATTTGCAACAAGTAACATGTTAGCTAGACATTTAGAAGAATTTGATAAAAATGAATTTAATTACATTATCTATGATGAAGTACATCATGTTGTAGCTGATACTGGTAAAAAGATATTCGAATATTTTGAACCAGAATTCATTCTAGGATTAACTGCAACCCCAGAAAGAATGGATAATAAAAACGTTTTTGAATTATTTGATCAAAATGTTCCTTTTGAACTTCGATTAAGAGATGCTATTAATAATGATTTAGTGGTACCATTCCATTATTATGGAATTAGAGATCAATTGGTTGATTATAGTTCTAAGGATAAAATGGTAATAGCAAAAGCAATAGCAGAACAAAACAATATAGAATTTATAAAAGATCAAATAGAAAAACATCGTAAACCAGGTGAAAAATTAAAATGTTTAGCCTTCTGTACTAATATTCAAAGTTGTAAATTAATGGCAGAAGAATTATATGAAGAAGGATATCATACTATTTCATTAACAGGAGTTAATGATACAGGTGTAAGAATAAAAGCTTTCAAAGATTTACAAGATGACAATAACTTATTAGAAATAATATGTACTGTTGACATATTGAATGAAGGAGTAGATATTCCACAAGTGAATATGGTTTTATTTTTAAGACCTACAGAATCACAAACAATTTTTATTCAGCAATTAGGACGTGGTTTAAGAAAGTATCCTGGTAAAGAACATGTAACAGTATTAGACTTTATCGGAAATAATTATGATAGAGCAGTTCAAATTGCTATGGCACTTGGAACATTAGGAAAAACAACATACATGGAAAAAGCATATTTAAAAGAAATGATAAGAACTGATTTTGATTCATTAGAATTACCTGATGTAAAAATCATGATAGATGATTTATCTAAAGAAGAAATTATTAATTATATTGATAAGACAAACTTTAATTCAAGACAATTCTTAGAAAAAGATTATCAAAATTTTAAAGCATATGTTAATAGTGGAACATATCCATCACACATGGATTTCTTAAACTATGATGTTTCTCCTGATTTAATTAGAATTATCAAATCAACATTTGGAGGATCAAAGAATAAAT
>CAMVAN010000070.1 GCA_947165475.1 uncultured Caryophanales bacterium
AGTCTTCTATTTGACCTTTAATACGATTTTCCACATTCCAATTTGTTTCACCATGCCTACATAAATAATATGTTATTTCTTTTTCTTCACTTTTAATTTTTTTTCGTGCCATCATTCGTTTTGTTAATCTTCTTTCTACTTCCATATCATTTTTGATGATTATATCATCTAAAGATTTTATTTTTTTAGTTTCAGTTATGTCATTATATCTTTTGATTGCTTTTTCTATATCACTTGCATTTAATTCATAATGACCTAATTTTACTAATTCCAAAAAATCATGAAGTGTTTCAGAGGATACAGGTAGTTTAAATTCCTGATTTAAAACAGAATATTCTGACTCTTGATACATCTTTTGTAATACTTGCTTATCCACATTAATAGCATCCAATAATTCCTTAGATAGTTGATTTAAATTACTTATATTAATTTTATTTTCTAATAAATAATCTTGTATAACTCTAATGTTATAATATAACCTTATTTTTTCGTCTGAAAACAATAAAGTACCAGCATAATCTCTTATATTAACAGCTTTCATTAAAGATACTGTTCTAGGTGAAATCTCATTAACAATACTTTCTCTATATTTTGAACCTTTATCTATATATGAATATGTCAACAAATCATTCAGTGTGCTATTAACAACAGTATCATAATCATCTTCATAAATATTTAACAAATTGTCTTGAACTCTATTTTGCCATGTGCATACATTACCATTATATTCAACAATCCAATCAAATCCTATCTTTCCATCAAAGTTATGTACAATAGATGGATAATCTTTTTGAGATAGTTGTAAATCAGTATCATATATATTTTCACTCTCAATAATACTTTGTTTATCATTAACATTTGGTCTAAGATTAGATTTAAAAATACGCGATTTACCAAGTATAACTTCGTAACCAGATCTTAATTTTAATTTATATTTCCAAGGCATTACCTTAATATATTTTTCATCATCTGTCCCATTGTCTTCTATCAAAGATAATTTATACCCTGGAAAATATTCATTTAGGTATTTTTCCAATGCATAGTCACCTTCAAAGAATTTTAATTGGAGAGTAAAGTTTTTTTCGTTTTTATATTTATTGTCAAAAACATTAAGTAAATTTACAAGAGGTTTTTCTTTTAGCTTAATACTATGATATTCACTAATACTAACTCTTATTGTCAACCTTGGTTTAATAGAATTCTTTGAAAGTGAATTATATAGTTTTTGCAAATATTTTTCAGTATTAGTTTCATTATATGCCCAAAAACCGCTCGTTACTAAAATTATTCGCTCCGCCTTAATATTTTCAATGCATTTTAAAATGGCATCAAACTCGAGAAAAGGCTCACCACCACCTGATATTTGTAAATAGCCAACATTAGCATCATTAGCAAATTTTATAAACTTATCAACCGCTTCTTTAGAAAAATGATTTTCTTTAGAAATAAATTCATTTTTTTCTTTTCGTGAAGTTGGTGAATGAAAAAAGCAAAACGGACATCCTACGCCACAATATGCAGTAAAAAATACACATATTAATGATTTGCCATCTATTTTTTTTCTTTGATTTATATCAAATAAATTTATCTTCAACAATTGTTCTCTATAATATTGCGGATTCTCAAAAATATTAATGTTATCATTCATAAATATACCACCTTTTTATCTTTTTAAAACTTTTACCCATGATTCTTGTTTTTCTCCAAAGTCACTTTTATACTCGACATTTAGAAATTTAATTATTATTTCAACTAATTTCTCTTCAGAAAATTTATACTGTTGATTCCAATACGTAAGAGCATTTAAATACTGTCTAAATTTTTTTCTAAAATGTTTCGAAGGATGCTCTAAAATATTTTCTTTTAATAAAATTGAAACAGCGATTAATGCATCAGCAAATTTTGACTTTTCTATACTGTCAATCTGAATTATATCAGCCATTCTAGAACTCTCCACTGTAGAATTTAAACCAAACTTACACATTGCTAAAGAACTATTTCCCAATCCCATATCAATTGCAATTGGTTTATCTTGGTTTTCCATTAAAACAAATGTGGCACAATTAAAGAACTCTTCTGTTCCTTTTTTTCTTATTCCTATATTAAAGTCCCTACCAGTTATATTTAAATTATCCATACCATATTTATGTCTATAATGTTTTAAATCAACTGTATCAATTTCCCTTTTTATTCCTTTATCAACATACTGAATTGCATTAAGTAAATCTTCATCACTAGAGCATATTTTAATATGTATATCATCCAATGGAATATTTAAATAATCAGGATTAGTTAAATAATCAAAAGTATCAAATACTACTTGTTCTAATTTTGGTTTTGTTAATGTTCCCATACACTTATAATAACATCCAAATTTTTGTGGAATATCTGTTTTTAAATATTGTAATGATTTTAACTTCATGCTATTTTGTATTAAATAAATACCTTGTTCCGGAATATTATTACTAATTATATATTTTTTTAATGGTGAAATTTTAGATCCAATAAAATCAATTGTAGGATCTACTTGAGAAGTTATTTCAACTGGTTTCTCTTGAAAATATCCTTTTTTTGAAAAACATTCATTAAATTTTGATTCTACAAAATCCAAATAGTCAGTATTATTTCTTTTTACTTGTTGCATTCAAATTCCCTCCTTAATTGACACGTAGTATACCACAAAAGCAAAAAATTGACAATATCTGCCAATTCATTTATTTAATATACAATATATAAAGTAACATTATAAAAAACAGTATATTTACTCGCACAAATATTTTTTATATTTCTAATATATTCACAATTCATCATTATATAGTCATTATCTTAGTAATACTTGCTATTAAGTGTTTTTCTTGAACATTATTTTGATAAATAACTCTTCCACTATCCACATCCATTACAATAGAAGATCTAGACATATCTTTAGCCAATATATTTAAAGGAAAAACAAAAAAGAATAATATAATTAAAAATATATATTTTTTCATAACATCACCAATAAAATATATGTAAAAAAATAAGAAAAAGGACTATTATTAATCCATTTCTTTTACCTAATGTAATAATTGAAAAAGACTTTTATCAACTTCTCTACGTTCATCATAAAAATTATTAAACTTTTTATTCAAATAATTATCCCATATTAATGTTTTATTATTTTATCAGTATAACAAAAATTGAACCCATAAAAAAAATGCCTTCAAACAAAAGTATTATCAAGTCAGTTGTCTCAAAAAATAATTTTGCAAGAAATTCATGCTTATGATAGAATAAAAAAGAAAAGAGGGAAATTTATGGCAAAAGAAAAAAAATTAGTAGAAAAAATAACATCTAGAGAAGAAGACTTTCCAAAATGGTATACAGATATAGTTAAAGAAGCAAAACTATGTGATTATTCTAACGCAAAAGGTTGCTTAAACTATTTACCAAATGGATATGCAATATGGGAAAATATTCAAAAAAATTTAGATAATAGATTTAAAGAAACAGGAGTTGAAAATGTATCTCTACCTATGTTAATTCCAGAAAGCTTACTTCAAAAAGAAAAAGATCACATTGAAGGATTTGCCCCAGAAGTAGCATGGGTTACAAAAGGTGGAAATGAAGAGTTAGAAGAAAGATATTGTATACGTCCAACATCTGAAACACTATTTTGCGATGCATGGAAAAAACAAATTCATTCTTATAGAGATTTACCAATAGTCTGGAATCAGTGGTGTTCTGTACTAAGATGGGAAAAAACAACTCGTCCCTTCTTAAGAAGTAGAGAATTCTTATGGCAAGAAGGTCATACAATTCATGCAACACATGAAGAAGCAGAAAATCGTACAAAGCAAATGTTTCAAGTTTATTATGATTTTGTAACACAAGATCTAGCAATACCATTAGTATGTGGAAAGAAAACAGAAAGTGAAAAATTTGCAGGTGCTGAAGATACCTATACAATAGAAGCAATGATGCATGATGGAAAATCTCTTCAATCAGGAACCTCTCACTTTTTTGGTTCTGGATTTCCAGATGCCTTTGATATAAAATACCTAGATAAAGAGAATAAATATCATAGTTGCTATGAAACAAGTTGGGGCCTATCAACAAGAATTATTGGAGCAATCATCATGGTACATGGTGATAATGAAGGACTAGTACTCCCACCAAGAATCGCTCCAACACAAGTGATGATAATACCAATAGCACAAAATAAAGAAGGCGTTTTAGATACTGCAAACACAATAAAAGAAAAATTAAAAAACGTAGGAATTAGAACAAAACTAGATGATTCAGAAAAAAGTCCAGGATTCAAATTTGCAGAACAAGAAATGTTAGGTATACCTATTCGATTAGAAATAGGACCAAAAGATATTGAAAAAAATGAAGCTGTTATTGTTAAAAGAAATACAAGAGAAAAAATCTCAGTAAAAATTAATGATTTAGAAACAAAAATACCAATAATATTAGAATCTATACAAAAAGAAATGTATGAAAAAGCAAACGACTTTTTAAATAAACATATATTTGAAGCAAAAACATTAGATGAAATGAAAAAGATAGCAAAAGAAAACATTGGTTTCATTAAAGCCATGTGGTGTGGAAATCCAGAATGTGAAGAAAACATAAAATCAGAAACAGAAGGATTTGGTTCAAGATGCATCCCAGAAGAACAAAAAAATCTATCAAAAAAATGCATATACTGCGGACAAGAAGCAAAACATATGGTAGTTTGGGGAAAATCATATTAAAAGAATAAATCAATACCGATTTATTCTTTTATTTTGTTTATAGCCTCTTTAATAGTATCAATAGAATGAACTAACTTAGAAGTTTCTTCATCACTTAAAGGAATATAAATTTTTTCTCTAACACCATTTTTTCCAACTATTGCCGGAGTAGAAAGACATATTTCATTTTCGATATCCCAACTAGAAACAGGTAAAATAGAATTTTTATCTTCTAAAATAGCACTAGTAATCTTAACAAGACTCATTCCAATACCATATGCAGTAGCACCTTTTTTATCAATAATTTGATACGCAGAATTACGTACCTCTTCTTCTATATAGTGTAACTCTTCATGATTTAAGATATCAGAAACTTTCTTATAAGCAACATTAACATTGCTCCATGGAATAAATTCACTATCACCATGCTCACCAATAACATAAGCTTCAATATTTTTAGGATTAATTCCAGTACGCTCAGAAAGAATAAATCTTAAACGAGAAGTATCTAATGTCGTACCAGAACCAATAACACGTCCTTTAGGCAACTTACTATATTGAATAGTCAAATAAGTCATAACATCTAAAGGGTTAGTAGCAACAATAAAAACACCATTAAAACCACTAGACATCACATCAGATACAATACCCTTAAATATTTTACTATTTTTCTCAATTAAATCCATTCTAGTCTCTCCAGGAGCTTGCGCTGCTCCTGCTGCCAAAACTACAATTTTTGCATCAGAACAATCAGAATAATCACCTACACGTACTCTAATTTTAGATGGACTATATGCCATACAATGGTTTAAATCCATCGCTTCTCCTTCACATTTATCTTTATTAATATCTATTAAAACTAATTCATTAACAAATACTTTTTGATTTACCAAAGCATAAGCATATGCCATACCAACATTTCCACAACCAACTAATACAACCTTATTATTCATATTATCCCTCATTTATAAAATATCTTATAAAATAATTTTACCTACTACAAGAAAAAAAAGCAAGAAAAAAACCATTGAAAACAATGGTTAAAAACTAAAATGGTCGGGTAGACAGGATTTGAACCTGCAACCTCATGGTCCCAAACCACGTGCTCTACCAAGTTGAGCCACTACCCGATACAGTGGTGCGCTCGAAGGGATTCGAACCCCTGACCTTTTGGTTCGTAGCCAAACAC
>CAMVAN010000071.1 GCA_947165475.1 uncultured Caryophanales bacterium
GAATGCTTGTTTGCACTTAATAAAGATAACTATAATTAAACATACTATTGTGTATCTTTGTACAATAATATTAATTTTTGTTGGATTATATTATATAAAAATGTATGATACAATGTTTTATGAGAGATTTGATAATTAATATGTTAAGTGAATGATAAAAGTATTAATAGATGAGGCGTTTATATGAATAGTAATAATAAGGATTTATTTAATAGTGATGAATGGAATGAATTTTATAATTATTGTAATAATGGTATTTTTAAACAAATTGATTTTTTTAGATATGAGGATGTTCATACCAATTATTTAAAAAGTTTATTTGAAAAAGATAATGTATTTCAATTAGGATCTATGCCATTAGAATTACTAATTGAGTTATTAAAAAATAATGATGATGATAAAACTAAACATAAATTAAAAGATATAGATCTTAAAAATTGTGTTATTACTGAATTTGATACTAAAAAACAAGTGTATATAGATTCAGGAAGATTGGATTTATTAATTGATTTTAGTATTTATAATAAGATTAATTATTCTGAAAAAAAATATAGTATTATTTTAGAGAATAAAGTATTAAGTTCTGAAAGAAAAAATCAAACTAAGGATTATCAAAAGTATTATGAGAAGAATAATGATGGTAGTATTGAATATATTTATGTATTTTTATCATTAGAAAAAAATGTTAAATTATCTAGTGATGGTAGTAAATATGGAGATTATATAAAAATAACTTATCAAGAATTAATAGATAATGTGTTAGAAGAATGTTCTAAGAAAGAAGATAAAAATATAGTTCCTATTAATATAGATGAGTATTTAAAAGGATTTACTTATTTATGTGAATTTGACTTAATGCCTAATACTTCGAAATTAGAATCATTAGTTGAAAAAATATTTAAAAAATATAAGGATACAATATATGAATTATTAGATAATAATCAATATGATTATGAATTAAAAGTATTATTTTCTGCGTTAAGTTATAAGTATGATTCTATTAAGAACAAATACTTCAAAGTAATTGGTAGGTGTGAATTTAATAAAAAAGAATACAAAGTTCATGAAAAAACTAAAATGGTATTAGATTTATTAATTGATATGATTACTCATAATAAAATAGCAAGATTGGATCAATTAAAAGAATTATATTATGATAGTGGATGGGAAGTAGTCATTAGTGAAGATATATATCATAATATGACATCTAGAAGAGATAATTTCAGAGTGTTGGATAATATAAAATTAGAGGGAAAATCATTATATTATTCTTTTCCTGTCAGTAGAGATGAATTAAAGGGATTTGTAAATTTTGTTATAAAAAACAAAAAATATGGATATACTGATGAAGATATAAAACTTTATTATTAAGTGAGAGTATTCATCTTTATTATAAGTGTTTTAAGATTATATATGATGATTCTATTAAAAAAATGTTAATTCTTCACTTATAGCTTTTTTCTAGAAATTGCTTGTTTATTTCTTCGTTATATGTTCTTAAATGCTTATAAAATAATGATTATCATTATTCCAACATTGGTATCATGCATCATAATTTTTGCTTATGATAATTTTATTTTGGAGACATTAGCAAAAGAATAGAATAAGACAATAAATATAGATAGATGATTCTACTTCTAATGATTCGTTGGTTACTTATATAAAGGGTACAGTTGATGAAGATGGCATTGAAAAGTACTTAGAGATTGGAGCACTACAGGGGCTAGTTATTCTACAAGAAAGTACATAGGGGCAAGAAAGAAATACTAAACCACAAATAAACCACTTTTATGTGTGAATTGTATAGATTGGGCTTTTTTTTGTTAGTAATGAGCAGTAATGAAATGTTGTAGATAAAGGGAATTAGTGTTGGTGAGAAGTATGATGTCCATCCACCTGAAGACACTGTCGTGAGACAGTGTCACTTTATTTTATAAGGATTCACAAAGTTTTGGCTTTTTTCTAGATACCATACAGATACCAAAAATTCAAAAAATTTGATATTTTTAATTGTTTATTTTAGTTTGTATGCGTTTATATAATTAATAATAAATGAGTTGCCTTTTAATTAGAACTATACTATAATATGAAATCAATAAAGGAGAAAGATATGATGGATATTTTACATTTAATTGAGGTGAAATTTGGAAGAGAAAAATCTGAACCAGAACCTATAGACTTAAATATGTTAAAACTAAATGTTGTTCAAGGTAATGAATATGAAATAAATAAGACAAAAGATGAATTGAAAAAATTGAAAAGTGATTTAGAAAGTTTTCCTAAACTTTATTGTAAAAAAATAGGCATAGTTATTTTGTTTTTGGTTATAGTAGAATTGGGAAAACTGGTTGGCATTCTTTTGCCGGAGATGAAGTCATTTATAGGGTCTCATATAAATGTTCAGTTTGTGGAAATCAATATTACAGTGAACATGCATGTAGACTTCCAAGAATAGAGTATAAAGTATGTAAACTTCCTGACTCTGCTTATGATGATAAGAATTTGCAAATAGATGGAAGAACTTATCGAATGGTAGAAGAGGAGATATCAAGATTAGAAGATTATCTTGCATATCGACAATATTTAAAAAAAAAAATATGTGAGTTAGCTGGGCATACAATGAAAAGAAGTAATAATTATATTTGTGTTTGTTGTGGAAAAACAATGTCTTATAGTGATTATAGAAATTATTTAAAATGTAGTCCCATAACGCTTACAAGGGATACGTTTTTATCACTACCAACATTTGAGGACTATCTAAATGAAATAAAAACAAGTGAGGAGGAAGCTTCTCTAAAAAATTGTTTTCAGAAAAGTTATACTAACAGAATGAAATATTTTAATAGAAAAGATGTAGATAATGAGATGTTTTGATTAAAAAAATTGTATATATATTTCAAATGAAAAGCATCAAACGAAGAAATAATGTATGTTTAAAAAAAGTTTTAGCTAAATATGATATATCATAAAACTTCAGATCGTTTACAGATGCATATGAAAAGATTTTAAAGTATTTTTAAAAATATAATCTTATTAGATATGTTACTATTTAATAAGTGAAAAAAAATAGAGTTAAAATATATTATTTTACTCTTTTGTTCTTTGTGTAAATACTTATTAATTAATTTATGAATTCTTCATTATTACATCTTGAATACAATCACTTATTTCTTCACAACTGTCTATTGTTTCTTCAAAACATTTATAAATATTTATCCATTTAATTAATTCAACTGGATTTTTTTCTTCATTATATAAATTAAAAATAATTTTTTCATATACTCTGTCACCTTGTTCTTCTAATTTATTTACTATTATTACTTTTTCTTTAATAAATTCTGGGTGTTTTAAATCGCTTAGTTTTTCAAATATTCCTTTTACAGCGGTAGTTGCTTTTACTAGGATATCAATGAACTCTAACATATCATTTTTTATATGTTTAATATTTAATATTTTAAAGTCAATTGCTACTTCATCAATTCCATCTTCTATATCATCTAATTTATTAACTATAATAGCTATATCTTCTCTTTCTATTGGAGGCAGAAAGTCTTTAATAAGATTCTCTCGCATCTTATGTACTACTTTATCTGATGAATGCTCTAATTTGTGTATTTCTTCAATACTTTTATCTAGTTTTTCTTGATTGAAATCATTCATTAATTCTTTTAATATTTTTGATGATTTTTCTATATATTCTGTCATATTAATAAATTCTTCGAAATAATTATATTTTTCTTTCTTTTTCATATTTATCTCCTTTTATATAATACTAATTACTACTTTAGTTAATATATATCCTAATAATCCACAGAAAGGGAAAGTTAAGAACCAAGTTATTACAATATTTTTAGCAATATTCCAGTTTACATTTGAAAGCCTTCTAGATGCTCCTACACCCATTACTGCACAGTTTTTTGTATGATTAGAACTTACTGGTATGCCAAGCAAGGATGATCCAAATAGACAGATAGAACTAGCAATATCTGCTGATGTTCCTTGATAACTTTCTACTTTAGTAACTTTCGTACCCATTATTTTTATTATTCTCATACCGCCTATTAATGTTCCTAATGATATAATAATTGAAGTATAAAACATTAACCATATTGGTATGGAAAAATTAGTACTACCTGGTATCATTCCGTTTGATAAAACTAATCCTAGTAGCATAAATGACATGAATTTTTGTCCATCTTGAGCTCCATTCATAAAACAGGTAGTTAGTGCTCCTATTATTTGACTGAATTTAAAAAACTTGTTTGTTTTTCTTCTATCCATTTCTTTACATATAATTTCTATTATTTTAGTAATTAAATATCCTAATATAAAGGCGAGTAGATTTACAAATATTAATCCGTATAAAACTTTTTTCCATTCATTAAAGTTAATAGCTGAGAAGTTTCCCATTAAGGCAATGGCTGCTCCTGATATACCAGCTATTAATGCATGTGATTGACTTGATGGAATACCAAACTTCCAGGCTATAAAACACCAAATACTTATTCCTACTAAAGCACAACATAGTGTGACTAAACTAATTGAAGGATTTCCTCCAAAATTAACTAAATTATAAACTGATTTAGCTACATTAGAGTTAATATAAGTCATTAATATTAACCCTAATGTATTACTAATTAAAGCTAATTTTATTCCTGTTTTAGGGCTTAAGCTTCTGGTAGATATACATGTAGCAATAGCATTAGGTACATCAGAACAGCCATTTATAAACATAACTATTGTTATTAATATAGTGGTTACTAATAGACTACTATTATTTATTAAGTTATTTAAAAATGATAAAAATGATATTTCCATACTAATCTTCCTTACTATGTCTATAATTATTATATCATGAATCATAAAAAAATATTAGTCTTTTGGTATTTTGTTTTATCTAATTGTTTCTGGGTCTTATTAATATATCTTCTTTCAATTTCAAAAAAACATAATTATTATATAATAGCAATTTTAAGGAAATTCTGAAAAAAGTTCACCATTTTATTTTTTATAACTAATCTTGATGGAATAATATTTAATCGCAAACTAATAATTTTTTATTTTTTTTAATAATATGTAGAAAAAAAAGATATTTCATTATATAATGTGTATTGTAGATGAGGTGTGATTGTGAGCAGAAGGTTTTTAATGATTCTATCTTTTTTTATGGGAACTATTTTATTTAATTGTAATAATGTTTATGCTTTAGATAATGGTTGGAATATAGAAAATGGTTTTACATATTATTATGAAAATAGTGAAATATGTAAAGGTTTAAAAGAAATAGATGGAAAATGGTATCATTTTGGAGAAAACTCTGGTCAATTAAAAATAGGAGATAGTAAAACATTAGATGGAAGAGTATATTATTCTGATAAATCTGGTGAGATACAAACTGAATGGTATTCTAATAATAATTATAGATATTATTCTACTATTGAGACAGGAGCTTATAAAGGGATACATGAAATAGATGAAAAATGGTATCATTTCGGAGAAAATTCTGGTCAATTAAAAATAGGAGATAGTAAAACATTAGATGGAAGAATATATTATTCTGATAAGAATGGAGTTATTCAGACAGAATGGTATTCTAATAATAATTATAGATATTATTCTACTATTGAGACAGGAGCTTATAAAGGGATACATGAAATAGATGAAAAATGGTATCATTTCGGAGAAAATTCTGGTCAATTAAAAATAGGAGATAGTAAAACATTAGATGGAAGAATATATTATT
>CAMVAN010000072.1 GCA_947165475.1 uncultured Caryophanales bacterium
TTTTCAATTAATACCTGTAGTTTTCCTACTACATCTTAATAGTACCACCTTTTTTAGCACTTGTCAAGCAAAAGTGCTAAAAAACTACATTATAATATTATGTAAAAAATAAAAAAATATACCTTATAAAATCAAAAAAAGAACTCATAATAAGTTCTTAAGAATACAATTTTAATCTTTTTAACACTTCACTAACTTCACTAACTGGAACAATTTCTAGTTTATCTAGTACTTCTTTTGCTACATCTTTTAAATCTTCAACATTATCTTTTGGAATAAAAACTGTTTTTATTCCTGCTCTTTCAGCAGCCATTAACTTTTCAGGTAATCCACCTATAGGCATAACATTTCCTCTTAAACTAACTTCTCCAGTCATAGCAACTTTCTCAGATACTATTTTACCAGTTAATAATGATGCAAGAGTAGTTGTTAAAGTTATACCTGCCGATGGACCATCTTTCGGTGTAGCACCTTCTGGAACATGGATATGTAAGTCATTTTCTTGAAAAAGCTTTACCTTATCCGGATAGAATTCTTTTACCAAACTAATCGCAATTTGCACACTCTCTTTCATTACATCTCCAAGCTGACCAGTTATAATAGTTTTTCCTTCACCTTTTGTAAAAATAGACTCAATAAAAAGGATTTCTCCTCCGGCACTTGTCCAAGCAAGACCTGTGACAATACCAGCCTTTTTATTTTTTTTTGCCACATCATGTTTAATTTCTTTAGAATCAATATAACTAGATACATTTTTAGATGTAATAGCAATTTTTTCATCTTCCCCAGTAACAATTTTAACCGCAACTTCTCGAGCTAAATGAGTTAAAATTCTTTTTAAACTTCTTACTCCCGACTCCATAGTATAAGAAGAAATAATTTTCTTTAAACCAGAATCATGAATAGATAATTGATTTTTTTCTAATCCATTTTTTGATAGAACTTCTGGAATCAAATGTTCTTTAGCAATATGAAGTTTTTCAATAGGAGAATATCCATTAAATTCAATAACTTCCATTCTATTTAACAATGCTTCTGGTATTTTTTCTGTAGAATTAGCAGTACAAATAAAGAATACATCAGATAAGTCATATGGAACATTCAAATAATGATCCGTAAAAGTAGAATTTTGTTCAGGATCCAAAACCTCCAAAAGCGCACTAGAAGGGTCACCATTATAAGAAGAACTTAATTTATCCACTTCATCTAAAACCATAACTGGATTTGAAACTCCACATTTACTAATGCCATCCAATATTCGACCTGGTAAAGCTCCTACGTATGTTCTTCGGTGTCCCCTAATCTCAGCCTCATCCCTAATACCACCAAGACTAATTCTTACATACTTTCGATTCATAGCCTGAGCAATTGCTGAAGCAATTGATGTTTTACCAACACCTGGAGGGCCAACGAATAATAAAATATTTCCAGATTGTTTTTTAGTTAAATTCATAATAGCAATTTCTTCAATAATTCTTTTCTTTATCTTTGTAAGACCATAATGATTTTTATCTAAGACTTTTTTTGCTTTAGAAATTTTTATTTCAGAATATTTTTCCTTCTTCCAAGAAAGAGTAGTCATAAAATCAATATAATCATATAACATACCATATTCTTGAGAATTAGATCCTTCTTGCTTCATACGATTAATAACTTTTTTAGCTTCCTTTTTAGCAAGCTCATTCATAAGAGAATCTTCTACTTTTTCCTCAAACTTTTGAATATCACTAATTTCCTCTGGGTGCATCTTATCTAATTCTTTTTGCATATATTCAATTTGTTTTTTCAAAGCATGTTCTCGGTATAATTTTTCCGTTTCCTCTTTTTCATTATTTTCTGCTTCTTTATTTATATTCGTAATATTAATATACTCATAAAATATTCTTTCAATTTCGTCATATCTTTTTTTATCAGAATTATACTCTAACAATTGATATTTATCTTCTGGAGGTAAAATGATTAATTCTCCAAAAGCACTCATTATTTCATCTATTGTATTCCACTGCATAATATATGTTCTAGCAAAAAAACCCCATTCATATTTCCCAACAAATGAAATTAATTCATTTTTTATTTTATTTAATCTACTTTTTTCTTCTTCTTCTGAAACATCATGAATGGTATCACATCCAGTAATTTTAATCTCATACTTTCCCTCTCCAAGGTCATCAATATACTCAAGTTTAACCCTATTATAAATCTCTATAGCAGAAACACCATTTTCTTTATCTATTACTTTACCAGTAACACCAAATTCATAAAACTCATCTTTTGTAATTTCTTCCATATTTTTTTTCTTAGCAAGAATAATGACAACTTCATCATTAATTTCCAAATTAGATCCATCCAAGCTTTTTGAATGATCTCCTCTTAAATATATTTGAGAATTTGGCAATACAACAGAATTATATAATCTAACGATTTTCATAAAAACCTCCTCAATAATTAATATTTTGGACAAAAAATATATTATTAGCTATAAACTAATAATACATTACTTATATCATTAAAATTAGCAGATGTCAAGTAAGAGTGCTAACATAATTTAAGATACTAAAAAATGTTGCTCTTCACTCCAAGCAGGAGTACAAGTTAAAGAAACAACACAATATTTACTATCCCAATAATACTTTTCATTTGGAAGAATGAAAATAGCATCTCCCTTTTTAAACTCAATAACTTCATTTTCAAAAAATATCTTTCCACAACCATCAAGTACATACACTAACTCTTTACTGATTGTATTCATACAATAACCATCAAGAGGATACCTACCAGTTATAGTAGCAATCCCTAAATCCATATCTTTATCAGAAAAAGAATATTCTATATATTTACAATTATCACTATTAGAACCATCTAAAGCATCACATTTTTTAATCAATTCCATATTTTCCTCCTATTTAATCATTCCACCATGACATTTCAATTCATATATTTTCTTCTTATCTTTAAAAATACACTCTTTCCCAACAAAATACTCTAAATCTCCTTCAACCTTAAAACTATATTTATACTCACCATTTACATATTCTTTTAGACCTCTTCTAGAAGAAAATTGTTTTTCTACATTTTCATTTGCATAAGTTTGTCTTATTGCTTCAATTAAAAATTCATATAAATTCATTATTTCTTCTCAACAACTTCTTTTAGTTTATCATAAATCTTTACCATAGCAAAAGTATCTAACTCACAATACTTCAACATATTATGCCTTAACCCATCTCTTTCATCATCCTCTAAATTTTTTAAAGACAAATATGCAGAACTTGCCTCATCACCTTTATGAACTTGTTCTAAATTATGATAATCCAGAGAAGAATCATTAGGAAATAAAGCTGGTAAAACCTTTTTTATAGAAGCACTTCCTTCCATTTCTTTAACATAATAATCGTGCTTTTTAAATATAGGAAATAAATCTATAATATTATCTCTAATATTTAATAAATGATCCCTAAATTCAGAAAATAAATTTGCCATTTCTAATAATCTTGTTTTTTCAAAAGAATCATTATAAACCAAAACACATGAATCTTTTGGTATATCTTGACATAATCTTTCACATAACCCATACATTGGATTCCCATCGTAATCATCACTTAAAAATTCTTTATGAAATAATTCTCCATCCTCTTCTAAATAATAATGAAGACTATACTGAAAACAAATTTGTTGATAAGGCTTTGTACCATCAATTGTAGGAATAGAAGCCTGATATGATTCAAAATCTAAAAAATAAACAGGATAAGTTATTTTATCTAAAAAACCGCGAATACTTTCCCTATTAATTTTAGGTGGAAGATTATTTATCTCAAATAACATTTGTTCACATGCTCGATCATTAAAACCACCATTATCTAAAATATCACGATATGTAATTATATTATTATAATATTTTTCTAATTTACTTGAAAATCTTACAGAACAACCAACATCAAAAACATTAGGACTTGGTAAATTCCTTGTACAATAATGAAAATAAGGACAATCATAAGGAGTATGACAACTTATTGATAAATCAATAGAAGGTTCCCTATTATTATCTAAAATTTCTTTAAATTTAGTCACATTATATAAAACATTATCTTCTAAAATATCATTAGAAACATCTTGTATTTTAAAATACTTTTCTATATCAAATTCTCCATTTTTAATATACTGACTATTAACATAAACTATACAAGCTTTTTTTACATTTAATCCACATTTTTTTAATACCCAAACTTGATAAGAAATATCATCAATATAAATGTCTTTTATCTCCGTTGAAGATTTTACTTCGTATATTTCCACTCCATCTAAATCATTTTTTAAAATATCAACAGAACAAAAATTTCCGTCATAACAAAAAGATGCCTCACATATAACACTTTCTTTCTCATCCAACAATTTCTTAGTGTCTTGAATCATAGAAGAAAATCCTTTATTAAAATCTATTAAGGAATACTCCCCAAATAATCCTCTCGCAAGCTCACCTACTTCATTTCCATTTTCAAGTACTGAATTATTTCCTATGTCAACTGCAAATTCTTTATGAAAACAATCTAACCATAATAATTTTTCACACCTAATACCACTGGTATATCTTGACTTAGATAAATTCATAAAAATCCTCCCACTAATACATAATAATTTTATCATCACTCAACAATATCATCAATTATTTCTTCATTTTCTACACTAAGTAAAGTCATTTCCCATTTTCTTAAAATTATCATAATTTCATCTTGAGGTTCTTCATTAAATTTAGCTCTTGCCTGAACAATTTTATTATTTTTAACTTCAATAGTAACAAAAGACTTATCACTACTTATCTTTTTTCTCATAAAATAAATTTGACAATCCCCATTACTATATTTAGAAATATAAGTTCTTAAACAATTATGTTGAGAAGAACCTTCTTCTATCATACTTTCTAAAGAACGAGCTGGAAAAATCAAATAGTTAGAATCTTCATATATATTAAAATCTAAAATATTAGATAAACTTTTAATTTGTTTATTTAAATTAGGATTATTTATAATTTCATATTGTAAAGATAATCGATCATGTTCCTCTAAAAAATTAGAAGGATACAATATATTCTTATCAGACAAATCATATCCAAGTTCTTTTGCCATCTTAATATAATCTAAATATTCTGGAATATGATTATAAGTAAATTGAAAACTTTCTAAATATTTAGCAAAATAATCCATATTTGGACAAATAATAGAAAGTAGTTCTTTCGATGCCTCATACTCTCCACCAAGCCATCCTATTAAAAATTTATTCTTACAAAGAGATAATTGTAATCCTAACAATTCCCAATAATCAATATCTATACTTTGCATAAAAGATAAATATGACTTTTCTACACCAAATATCTCTTTAAAATTATTTCCAACTAATAAATGAGATGCTTCATAAGCTAAATGATATAATCTATATTTAACTAAATATTCAAATTGTAAATGATAAAGAGGCTCAAAAGTTAATGATAAAATATCAAAATTATAATTATAAAGAAAATCCTTCGTATCCCATATATCTGTATATTGATAAATAGTATATTTTAAATGTTCAAAATTATCAGTGTATAGACTTTTATAAACCATAGAATACTCATCAAATGGACTATAAAACTCTAATCCAAAATAGTAGTCTAACTTACCATCATGACTTTTCAAATTATTCTCTATATCTTTATAATAATATATATTATTACTATATAAATCCTTTA
>CAMVAN010000073.1 GCA_947165475.1 uncultured Caryophanales bacterium
GATTTTTTAGAATAAAGTAAATAATTTATTATATATTAAATTATTAAAGTTATTTTAAACAAAAAACTCTAAATTTCTAAAATACAAGATTACTTATCTAATAATTTACTGACTCTAAATATCCTTTCGCTTCTAAAAGCTATGCCTATAAATCTTAATGCAGTTTCAGCAAGAGCAGTAAGTGTTGATAAAATTTGCATAATAATAATTAGTGTAATACTCGATTTAATCCATTCATATTGTGTATGTGGATAAACATAATTAAAACAAAGTAAATAAATCATTAAGAAAATAAATAAAACTATAACAAAAATAATAAACCCTAAATATCTATTTTTGATTTTTTTATTAAGTTTAGCTATTTCTGCCTTCAAATTCACATAATTATTTTTTTGTATTTTAAATATTTTTTTCATTATGTTTTCTTCAATGAAAAAACAATCTACAATAAAATTAATGACAACTCCTACTATAGCTGAATAAACAAATCTATTGATAGATCTTGGAAAGAATCCAAAGAATGGATCATCTCCTTCTATATGATAAATTTTGCTTATTGCATCCTCTCCATAAAACAAACCATTTACACACATATATAAAATTAAATTTAAAAATAATAAAATAATTTTTATGGAAAGAGGCCTAAATGGATCATAATTAAAAAAAGTATTTATAAATATTTGTTTTTCCATTAAAGAATCACAAAAATATTCTTGAAAACTTCTTTTATCCATTAAAATTATATCTCTAAAATCATGATCATCTATTTCCGATTTCAAATAAGTTTTAAAATCTTCTTTTTCTTCTAAAATATCTTTTCCCTTTTCTTTTTTTTTCTCTTTATTATCATCTTCCTTTTTGTCATTGATATCTATCATTTGATTTTTAGAATTATTTTCTTTAAAACTATATGATAATATTTCTTTAGAATTATTATTATTATTAATAGAAAGTACCAGTTTTCCTTTTTCTTCTTTCTTGTCATTATTATTATTATTTTGATTTTTTGAATTTCTACTATCATTATTTTTTTCCTCTACTTTAATTTTATTTTTAATTAAATCATTTTCAACTTTTATATCCTCTGGAATAACTACTTGTTCATTTATAAAATTTAAATATTCGGTGGTTTTACCCACAATATATTTTTGAATTATATTTAAATCTCTTAAATAAAAAAGTATTCCTAATCCAATACAAATAGCTATTGAAAAAACCATAAGATATCCTCCTATAGATGTTTTAAACTTTTTGAAAATATATTTAATACATTTGAATACTTCTAAATTACTGGTCGAAATAATTTCTACAAACTCTCCTATTCCTCCTACTTCACCCATTTCATCCAATAATTTATTATTTGAAATATCATTAAATTTACAATTACAAATAGCTTTCATTGTTGTCAAATTAACTCCTTTATTCATACAACCTTCATCACATAAACTAACATTAGGATAAAAACTTTTTAATCTATCTTCGAGTGTAATATCTCTATTTGTAGGAGATTCAAAATCATAACATATATCAGTATAAAAGGCTCCTTTTAAATCAAAAACATCAATATTTTGATCTGTTAAATATGAAATAGTTCCATAATCTATGTTAGATTCTTCTAATACAGTTTGAATATCTTCTTCGACTATTATTTCCTCATTTTTACATATGTTTTCAGCATCCAATTTAACTCCATTTTGAGGGTTATATAAAGAGTAACTTGAAGTGGACTGGGCATTTTTATTATATTTTTTTAATAATACTACAATTAAATCTTCTTCAATACCAGATTCCCCTTTGACTTTTTGGTAACAATCGCCAAAATCTATATAAGGAAAATTAACTTTTAATTCTTCTAGGCAATTCTTATCTTTGTAAATCAATAATTTATAATATATATTATTAAATTCTGAAACATGTTTATTAGTATAAGAAAATTCATCAAAATAACTTTTAACTAAAGAATCTATTCCTCCGTTATCATTAAAATTTTTGAGTACTGTTTCTTTCTTACTTAATGAACATTGATCTGGATTTGGCTCTTTACATAAATAATCTCCAACACCAGGATTGGCACTTGTACCTTCAGGACAACTGCTTCTGCAGATTCCATTATATAAGAATTTAAAAGTATCATCATTTTTACAATCTTCAATACATTGATTTTTTTCTTTAATGAATTTATTATATTCAAGTGGGCATTGAGGGGTCGAAGTACATTTATATAATCCAGTTGATGTGAAATAATAAGAATAAATACATTCCTGTACACAATTAAAAATTTTTCCTAAACTAAGAGGATGTCTTATATAATTATCATCACATGATAAGCAATTTTGATTATTTTCATCCCCTCCCTTATTGCATGTTTTGCATAATTCATAGCAAGGGAGAAAGACTTCTTCAATAACATCAAAATATATTTTTTCATAAGTTAAATGTTTATCTTTACAATTTTTATAGGATATAGCTTGACCAGAGTGGGCAACAGGATATAAACCTTCTGGGCAACTTTTAGGTTCGTTATCATCTCCTGTTACTATTTCTAAATTAATATATTTAAATTCATTAGATGATTTTATATCTGCATTTGTACATATACTTTCAAAATCAATTTTTGAACCAGTGATAGGATTATATAATAAATATCCTGCAACTTTAATTTTTGTTTTTTCGAAATATATTATTATTAAATTTTCTTCAATGGTTAATTCTTCTTTGACTTTATTTATACATGAGTCAATATCTATACTTACTAATCCTAAATCTAATAAATCTATGCAATCTAAATCTTTATAAATGAATAAATTATATCCTGAATTTCTATATTTTATAGTATGTTTATTTGTATAAGAATATTCATTTCTATAACTTTTAACTAAAGCTTTTATAATATCATAATCATACATATTATCAACTAATATTTCTCTTACATTTAGAGTACAATCATTTTCTGTTGCTTTTTCTTTACATAAATAATTTTCTATGTCTTTAGTTGTAGTGTCTGGGCAATCACTTAAACATTCCCCATTATATACATATTTAAAATCAGCATCATTTTGACACTTGTCTATACATTTTTTCTTTTCTTTAATATACATACTTGCACTAGAAGGGCAAACTAAACTTCCAGTACATTTATATTGACCAGTTGGAGTAAAATAATAAGAATAATCACAATTTGTTACACAATTAAATGTTTCTTCTGTTGAACCTGGTTTTTGAACAAGATTGGTATCACATGATATGCAATTATGATTTTCAGGATCTCCTTCTTCATCACATTCCTTGCATGTTTCATAACAAGGTTTAAAAGCTTTTTCTTTTTCATTAAAAAAAAGTCTATCATATCTTATAGTAGATTTATAACATTCATAAAAAGTTTGTTCTGTCCCTGGATAAATAACTGGATAATATCCTTTTTCGACGTTACAAGCCAAGCATAAATCATCTTTTTTACTTTCGTCATTACATATCAGACATTTTTCATCACAATTTACTTTTGCCATTTCTGTACTATATAATTCATCTTCTGTCATTTCAGGCTTTTCAGGAAACATCCATTTTCTCATTGCATTTATTATTGATGGATCTCTATGAACTCTTGTATATTCTCCTTCTATCCAATTTTCTTCATCTCCACAATCATATCCTTTTGAAAGTGGACTATATGCTTTTTTATAAGGAAAAGAAATACATCCAGCTCTACAGTTTTCTGAATTACAATAAGAACAGTCTGATTTCCCATCTGGTATACCTACTAAACTCTGATAAGTTGAATAGGAACTAAATATATTTCTAATTTTCCAATCATAGTCATATAGTTCGGTTGTAAATAATCTTATGCTATCTGCTCTATGCTGTTCAATATTCTTATCTCTAATATAAATATTATAATGATTACCCATATTAATATCATCTGAAAATTCTAAACTAATTACTTGTCTTTCTACATCAATCTGCCATTCCTCTTCATCATCTTCATTTAGACATATTGGTAAAAATTTAAGTGGTGTTTCTTCATAAAAATGAAAGCCTTTGAACCATAATTTTATTTTTTTTATATCATTGTCTGAAAATCCAGCAGTTTTTAATTTTTGAGTAAAAGGTTTTCCTATATTAAAATCATCATCCATACAAATACTCATATCAATATCAATATTTTCAGGAATTAAAACTGCAAAAAAATCATTAGGGAATTCACCACCTAAATTCACTTTAAGTTTTAAAAAAATATCAACCAGAGATTGTTGTTTTATATATAAAGCATTAGGTATAGATATTCCACTTATCCCAATACTTAATAATTCTGTATAATAATCCGCAATTCTTTGTTGGACATATTCTTTTTCGGTATTTACATCAGCCATACCAAATGGCCAACCATAAATCGTTCCTTCATAATTATTCTCATCAAAATCATATGAACAATGAAAATCTGATGTAAAATAGGGAACTGCGGGATACTCAATTCCAGGTCTTTCATTTGTTATTGGATTATTTTCAGTTCTATAAGTATTTGTCCAGAAAGGTGAGCCTCCACTTCCACCCTTAGGCCCCCAATGTGAACAACTTTCAGTTACATGGTCATCATACATATCATTTCCACCACCAGTCATATGATTAATAACAGTTTCTGCATAAACTCTAACATTATATGATCTACATGTATTTATCATAGTTTTTAAACTTTTTTTAGTTCCAAATCTTGAATTAAATTTAAAAGAGACAACCTGAGTTCCATACCACCATGGATTTAAAGTACCTCCTTCATTCAATTGATCAGTTAAAAGTTGCTCATTTGGAGAAAAAATTTTTACTCCTAAATACCCAGCATTTCCTAAAAATTCACATTCTTGTGTAATATCTTCAAATGGCCATCCAAAAAGTTCGACAATTGAGCCCCTTTGACCATTTTCATATTCTTCAGGGAGAGTTATTTCAAGATTATCCCATAAAAAATATTCATCTTCTAACTCTAATTTAACAATTTCTTCATCCGATTTTTTATTAAAAATTTTTGCTAATACAGTCATACCATTTGGATAAGAATGTTCCTCTGAATTTAATTCTATGAAATTAATATCTTTTTCATATTCACCAAAATAATATTTAATATAATAATCTGTTCCCTCTTCTCCTAAAATTGGATTAATTCTTGTATAGAAACTAAGTGTACAAGTTTTCTTATCTGCACTATATTTCTGTTGAGCATAGCCTACTAAATATCTCATATCTTGGTATGTGGATCTATATCTTCCTAAAATATCATTTCTTGGAGGTGTTTGAAAAGCAGTATTATCATATTCTTCATCAATGAAATGATCTTCATCTCCAGTACATTCATAATCACCAATATTTATACATACCTCAGCTTTTAAAAATAAAATATTAAAAGAAAATATAATTAAAAATATTAATAAGTATTTCATTTTTTTTATTTAAATAAATATAAGTTTTTATAGAAGAATAAAAAATATTTAAAATTAAAATTTTATTATTTAAAATTCAATATTTTAGTACAAAATAGATTAATTATAATAAATGGGGATTGGGGATTGGGGGATTGGGGA
>CAMVAN010000074.1 GCA_947165475.1 uncultured Caryophanales bacterium
AATATTATGAATATAATAAGTAACCATAAGAAAATACCAGAATTAATTATTATATCGGTTGAACATATTTTAAATGAAAATAACAATGTATATAAATATACTAATAAATATATAAAACTAATCGTTTCTTTTCTTTCAATATTATTTATAAATCCATCTCTTAATAAATAAATGATTGGTAGGATAATTAATACTATTGAAAAAAAATCTTGCTCAATCATTAAGAAAAATAAATTTATTCCTACTGATACTATTAGATAAAAATTATATTTACTACTTTCTTTATTAAAGAAATGAATAATACAATATATAATTGATGTAATAGCTAAGATTTGTTGAATCATTATATTATAACTGTACAAATGTCTTATAATATTGGATAAAGTTAATACAGATAAGAAAATACATAAAGGTTGAATATTGATACTATATTCCATATTATGTGTATCTTCGATTAATTGTGTTAATAAAAAATGTTCTATTAATAATGTTAGATTTATAAAAAAACATATTATTGGTTCTTGTTGATATGTCATAACTATAGCAAAGAAGCTTAATGCTAAATACAATAGATAATTTATTTTACAATACTTATCATCTTCTATTATCATTTTATATTTTACCATAATTGTTAATATAGAAAATATTATAAATAATATAAAATATAATGAAGAGATTGTTAATTGTAAACTCATTATTGATATAATTCCTAATAAGTAAATTATAATTAGTCTTATGATTGGCTCATCTTTTTCATTTTTTGTTAATAATATTTGAGTTGCTATTATAATTCCTGCTGCTAATAAACATATTAATGATGATGTTTTTGGTATAATCATTGCTGTATATATTGCTGTTATAAATGAAATATTTTTACAATATATATACAATTTTGAATTTGATTTTTTTATTATAATAGCAAATATAATAATTGATATGATTGTTGTTATAATAACCTGTTCTGGTACAAAAAAGTGCATGATGCTTGATAGTCCTAGTAGTGATACTGTAAAAAAAGTATATAGTAAGTAATCTTTTGAATATTTTAAATAAGTGGCTAAGGAAAGTCCAGCTATAACAAAGAATGTTATAAAAAAGGCTAAGTCTTTTTTTACACCAAAATAAGATAAATCAATTGATATCATTTTAAAATAAAATACTGAAATAAATCCAAAGATAAGAAAACTCATTGCAACAATCCAATACATATATGATGATCTATATAACTTAAATTTTTTTTCGGTTATAACGGATATTATTATAAATATAGCTGAGAAACATAATAAAGCTATTACTTTTCCACTAGAAGAAATAATATTCCATGTTGTTGTAGCAAATAGTATTCCAGATAATAATATCATTGCTACACCTAATTTTAATAAAGTATCTATTTTTTTCATTTCTGGATCCATTACTTTTTTTATAATTACTGGTGGTCCATTACTATTATTAATGTTCAAACTACTTATAGCAGATATTATTATTAAACTAGATATAAGATTTACTGGTAATATAAGTAATCCAATTATAAATATTATAGTTTTAGCATTTGCTAATGTTTCATCTTTACTGCAACTTAAATAAAATATTATTATTCCTGTTACAATATAAAAAAGGCTGAGATAATGAAAATATTGTGTAAGTATTCCTAATACAATATTAATTATCGCAGCAGCCTTTAAATAATTTCTTTTCATAGTACACCTTCTATTCTATGTATTAATTATAAAATAGATTATGTAGTTTGTCTATACTGGAGTATTTTTTTCATATCTTCAAGACCATAAGTATCTTCTAGGGAAGAATGTTGAATTACGTGGAAAGATGAATCATTTATAATTTCTCTATTCAGTTGAATTCTATCTCCATTTTTTAAAACAGTTCTAACATCTTTTACTACTTCTCCATTTATGATAATATTTGGATATCTATTTTTTGTTATGAATTCAGGATAATAATCTAATATATAATCTGATATTGTAAAGCCTTTTTTTATTTGAATTGTTTGATTATTTTCATTTGTAACTACTATATGATCAACTAAAGCTTCTTCTTTTATTTTTTTCCATTGCTCTTCAATATCAAGATTAAATCCTTCAATTTGTGATAATCTTTGGACAAACAAGGAATCCTCTACTTTTGCCTGAGCTTCTTTTAAGGAAATTGACTTTTTTCTAAGTAAAAAACCAGGAATTCCATATTTACATACTAATTCCATTGCTTTTGTCCTGACTTTAATACGAACTAATCCAAAGTTTGGTACAACAATATTTGTATTTAATGTTTGATAAAAATTTGTATATTCTCTTATATGGTCCTCTGTTGAATGTTGAACATAATTATAGTGAATAGGAACTAGAGCTCTATGACAAGCAATTTCTTCTTCGGACTCTAAAATAGCCTTCAAATAATATAGATTAAAAATAGACTCTATATTTGTTCCCTCTAGTATTTTTTTATAAATACTACAAATCGTTTGTTCTCTTATAATAACTTCATTTTCTAGATTTTCCATTAATAAATCATTTGATATTTTTTCTTTCATTGGCTGTAATTCTTCTATAAATTTATCTTCTAATTCTTCTTTTCTATCTTTTATAATATTGTAATTTACTGGGTCAATATATTTTAGTGATAAATCTTCTAGTAGGTTTTTAACTTGATAAGCCCCTATTGCCTTGGCTAATGGAACATATACTAGCATCGTTTCTATTGCTTTTTTTACTCTTTTTTCTGGTACTTTTTTATGTTTTAATGTCATCATATTATGAATTCTATCCGCTAATTTTATAATAATTATTCTAAAATCCTTTTTTAAACTTGTAATGATTCTAATAATATTGACAGCATCCATTCCATCTTCAGCAGCAAACTTTGGAATGTTAGTAACTCCATCTACTAACTCAGCAACTGTTGGATTTATTAATCTAGCTATATCTTGTTTTGTAAAATGAATGGTTGCGTCTTCAATAGTATCATGTAGTAATGCCGCACTAATTGTATCAGGATCATAAAATTTCATATACTTTATAACTATGTATGCTACCCAAAGTGGATGAATAATATAAGGCTCTCCGCTTTCTCTCTTTTGGTTTTTGTGTATTTCTTTTGATATTTCATATGCTTTATACACTTCTTTTCTTTTTTCTAAGCTAATATTATGTTTTTCTAGTTCTTTCAAGATTGTCTCAATTGTTACTACTTCGTTATTCATTTCGACTACCTCCTAGAATAGATATTAATTAAATATATCTTGTTTTCAATCGTATCCGTTTTTTATATAGATTTACTTATATCAAAAAAATTATTTTTAGTCAATTGCTTTTTAAAAAAAAGAAGATTTTAATCTTCTATCCTTGTACAATACCTTGTACTGTCTTAATACTGCTTGCATCTGCTTCTTGGTAATTCATAACAGAAGTCTCTACATTTTCACTAAATTCAACACATGTGCTTTGAAGCATGGCAATATCTTCTTTCAACTTATATAATATGGAGGAACTTCTTCTGCAACACTTCCTCTCCATGTTAATTCTACTTTTTCTAGGCTATCATCGATACTTTTTATGTAATTATTTATATTATTATTCTCTCTAGTTAATTCTTTAGTGATATTATCTACCGCATCCTTCTTAATTAATATTTCTTCATCAACCATAATTATTATTCACCTTTTTATTTTTGTATACCATTTCATATTTATTCATACTTATTATAATTTTTTTATTTACTTTTTTTGACATATTATCTTTCCAAAAAAAAAGACTTATACAATGAAGTCCTCTTTATTATTTAGTCTAGATTATAAGATTTTGAATTATAATAAGCAAATCCATTTTGTTTACAATAATTAGCAATCTCTTTCTCTTTACTTGACTTAGCACCATACTCTAGTAAATATACTTTTAATCCTTTATTTTTAACTTTTTGTAAATAATCTTTGTAGTATTTGGATTCACTTTTAGATTGAGTATGATATGTATGATTATCAAAATTAATAACCGTAAATACTTCCTCTTGATTTACTCCATCAAATAGTCGTGAATAACTGCCATCCTTTATTGCTTTTGAAACAAACTCGTCTCCTCCGTTAATTAACATAGGTAAATTATGAGAGTGAATTGATCCTAAAATTGTTTGTAACCCTTTATATATTTTATCTTTTTTGAAATTGGCGTAAACATCACAATTATCTATAAAGTATCCATCTGCTCCTTTTGCTCTTAATGATGGTTCTAACTCATTGATAATAAAGCTTTGATAAGCGCTTTTACTTACATCTACCCATTTTTCATCTTCCCAGTTTTCGTAGGTTCCTAAATAATACTTTTTGAATCTCTTATAATACTTTCTGTAATTTTCAACTGAGCCAACATTTAAATAGGAATAAACTTTTATTCCTTTATTATGTAGTTTTTCTATATCACTTTTTGTAAACTCTTGTAGGTCTATTACTACTAATTTGTATTTATATAATTTACTTAATCCACTATCATGATCTAATCCTAAGAATACACCATAACTAGATTCAATAGAACTATCTTGGGTTGACTGCGTAGATACTTGTCCACTTTGTGATGGAGTCTTAGTTGTTGATTTATTTGACTTTGATGAAGTTGCCTTTTTCCAATTTACATATAAAACTACATTACAATCTTTTTTAGAGGAATCACAAAAATCTGTTGATTTATATACTTTTGTTTGAGAATAACTCTTTCCTGTTCCATCAGATTTTGTATTCCACTCTGCTCCTGGTGTAACTGTATAGCCATCTCTTTTTATATTAATTCCTGCTGGATTATTATAGTTCGCTAACCCGTCTTTCGTTAGACTTTCTCCTTTAAATAATCTAGTACAATTTTTTTTCTTATTACAATATATAATATTTCCTGTTGCTGAAACATTTTTTCCATGATTAGATGCTAGCTTTCCACCATTTGCATTGTATTGAATATTTACATAATTTTTTCTTTCCCAATTTACATATAATGTAACAGTACAATCTTTTTTAGAAGCATCACAAAAATCACTTGACTTATATACTTGTTTTTGTGAATAACTTTTTCCTGTTCCATCTTTTTTAGTATTCCATTCTGCTCCTTTTTTTGCTATTTGTCCCCATTTCTTTATATTAAGAAAAGTGGTACTATTATAATCACTTAAACCATATTCAGATGTACTCGTGTTATATGGAATTGTCTGAACTTTTTTTGAGCCTTTGTATGTTATATAGTGGTTAGAACTATTTATATCTTTTGATCTTTGTTCTGCTAGATAACCACCATTTTCATGATATTGTATGATTACAGAATGAGTTCCTTTTTTTAATATATATACTTTTTTTGTGGCTTTTGCTCCACCAGTAAGGGTTGCTGTTATGTTAACTGTTCCTTCTTTTATTCCTTTTATTGTTCCATTTGCGTCTACTGTAGCTATTTTGGGATTTGAACTTGTCCATTTTACTTTTTCTTTTTTTAAATTATTATCCAAATATTTT
>CAMVAN010000075.1 GCA_947165475.1 uncultured Caryophanales bacterium
GCTGTTGCTGCATCGTCTGTTACGCCTGCTACTTTTGTTCCTGTTTTTGCAGCTGTTGCTGCATCGTCTGTTACGCCTGCTACTTTTGTTCCTGTTTTTGCAGCTGCTGCTGCATTGTCTGTTACGTCTGCTACTTTTGTTCCTGCTTTTGCAGTTGCTGCTGCATCGTCTGTTACGTCTGCTACTTTTGTTCCTGCTTTTGCAGCTCCTGCTGCATCGTCTGTTACGTCTGCTACTTTTGTTCCTGCTTTTGCAGCTGCTGCTGCATCGTCTGTTACGTCTGCTACTTTTGTTCCTGCTTTTGCAGCTGTTGCTGCATCGTCTGTTATATTGGCTAACTCAGTTGTTTTTGGTGTTTTATACTTACTATACAATTCTGAGCCTTTTTTTATTGCAGCATGGGCAACTACTACTGTTCCCGCTTGAATTGCTCCAATTTTTAAACCTTTTTTAAAGGCTTTATTATAGTCTAATCCACTTTGGAGTCCTGCTTGAGTTCCAGATCCGATTCCACCTACTCCGGCAATTGCTGCAGTTGCAGCAACTGAATTGGTTGCAGCTGTAGCTCCAGCTGCTGCACTTGCTGTTATTGAAGCCCCACTAGCTGCTCCTCCTATCGCTCCTGCGGTTGCACCTCCTGCAACTAATGCAGCTGTATATCCAGCAGATGTACCAACTATTTTACAAATATTAGCCACTGTTCCATCTTTACTCATATAACTAGCTTTTACCATTCCTTGTAATTCATTTGCATAAAGATTTTCAAATGTATTACTAACATGATCTATTTCTACCCATTTTCCCATTTTTTCTTTTGTTTCTGGTGATACTAGACCTACTCCCATTCCAAGGACTGAAACAAAGCCATCAAATATTTGTTCTCCCGCTGTTGCAAAGCCTTCTCCAAATTTAGTGGCTCCTAAACCTAATGTTGATGCAAATCTTATTAAAGGATTTATTTCATCTATTCCTTCATTATATTTTTTTATTTCTTCAACTCTAGCATTTATTGAAGTGATTGTTTGCCCTATCACATCTTGATATTGAGGAGCTAACCCTACTCCACATGTTAAGCCTCCTATATCTACATATTCTATTCCTCTCGCTTCTTTTACATTGGAAATGGCAGCTGTCAGTTTATTATCTACTTCATTTAAGTCTTTGCTTCCTTTTTCTAACATTCTTATTGCTTCTTCTACTAATGCTGCCGTATATTTTAACTTAGCCATTTTATTACTACCTACCTATTATTTTTTTTGCTGATTTCTTAAATACTCATTATATTCATTTACTTGTTGGTTATAAACATTAATTGCATCTGTTAATACCTGATTTGCATATCCTGTCAGTGTTTGCTTTACACTTTTTAATTCTATTCCTATATCATTAATACTATATTGAAAAGTTGTATCATCAACTGACAATGCATTTTTATCACATTTTTCGGCAGCTAACACAACATCTTCTCCACTCTTTTCAAAATCATCTAAAGCATTTATATACATTTCACATCCTGCCTTTATTGTATTAATATCTATCAATTGTGACTTACTTGTTATTCCATAACTCATTTTATCATTTCTCCTCTCTTTCTTCTTTTCCAATTATCAATAAATAGGTATTTGGTGGATTATAATGACACACTTGTAAAACTATTATTCTATCCTCTGATGTTATTTCAAGATTACTTTCTTTATATAAGGTATTTTGTAAGAGCTTTCTTATATGTTGTATAAAGTCTTCATCACTTCTAAAAATAACTTTCATATGTTCATTATTTGTTCCATCTATAATTTTTACTGCTATTACTTTATAATGTAATTTTGCTTCATCAATACTCAAATAAATATCTTTATAATGTTGGAATATATTCTTATCTGTATAAGCTTCCAAATTAATAAAGGGAAGTCTATCAAAAAACTTTTCATTTCTTGTATTATGACCATAAATATTAATTTGTTTATTAGTCATTAACGCAGTATCTCTATAATCAAAAAAGGGTACTCCTAAACCATCATATTGATTGTATAAATTATTATTTAAATAAAAAGAGTTATTTTGTGCTCTGGTAACTAAAGAACTAATATTTAAATTAGGTATTTCTAGTTTTCCCATAATCATTTCATTATTATATTGTTGTCTATAAGTGGGCAATTCATTAACATATGGCTCAACTTGTTTTTTTTCTTCTTCTTTTGAATCTTTGTAATCTATATCTTTCTTTTCTTTAATAATCTTTTCTACGCTTGGTATTTTTGTATTTTTAGTTTCTTTTTGATAATTAAAATACTCTATTAATATAGATACGGATGAAAATATTACTAATAATAAACATATTCTATACACCGTTTTTTTTCGCATTTTTTACTCCTTTTTAATCTATATTATTATTTTTTCTATTTTTTCTTGCTGTCTTATATATTTATTTAGCTTACTTTTATTTTGATATATTAATAATAAATTATCATTTGTAATTTTATTTATTAAACATATTTTATTAATAGATTTTATTTCATCTATATCTTCTTTAAATATTATTAATTTATTATAATATTTTTTTACTTTTAAATTGATTTTATCTATAATCCTATTATTATTAACGATTATTTGATAAATATTTTTACTTTCGATGTTATCTTTTACTATTCCATTTTCTCCAATAAAAATAGCATCAGTATCAATAATCTTAACCTTAGAAATGTCTTTTTTTGGTATTTTATAGTTTCCTATTTTTTTATTTTTATTTACATCATATATTAAATACCCATAACATGTAATTATGTAGTCTATAAATGGAAAATCTTTATTATAATCTAATATTTCTTTAATTGCTTTATTAGTAATAATTGTTAATAAATAGTTATTTTTTTTAGTTTTTCTAATTTTAGCATTGTTGAAATTGGTATTGCATCTTCTTCATCTATCAAGTCATTAAAATTACAAATTACCATTTTTTTCATTTGAATTTCCCCTATATTTTTGGCAAAAATAGATTACCATTTTTAAAATATAAATAGATAAACAATATCCTCCAATTATATCAGTTGGGTAATGTACTCCTACATATACTCTACTACAGCCTATCATTAATATTAATATTGTTAATAATACTGATAATAAGACTTTTTGTTTTTTATTTTTACAATTTGTTTGAATGTAATATAATAAAAATCCATATACCGCTATTGAAATCATAGCATGTCCGGATGGAAAGGAGTACCCTCCTTGTTTTATAAGTCTTATATGATTTGGTCTTGGTCTTTTTATTATATTTTTAATTATTTGATTTGATAAGACTGTTATTATTGCTGTAAAAGATAAGATTTCTTGATTTTTATGGTTCATTTTTAATAATACTACTATTATTACTAATAAAACAATTGTGGTATTTCCCATTTTAGTTATATTGATAAATATAAAATCCCATATATTGTTTCTTAATCCATAAATTATTTTATATATATAATCATCTAAAAAAGAAACCTTATTTAAGAGTAACATAATCATTGTAACTAAAAACAAAATAAGAAATATACTATTTTTTATTACTTTTTTCATATTTCTCCTAAGGAATTCCTTACTTCCTCTTTGTATACTTCTACCCCAGGCTGATCAAACGGATTAATATCAAATAAGAATCCACTAAAGGCAGCGCTTAATTGAAAGAAATATA
The DNA here is from genome assembly GCA_947165475.1 of uncultured Caryophanales bacterium. Classification (GTDB taxonomy): domain Bacteria; phylum Bacillota_I; class Bacilli_A; order RF39; family UBA660; genus UBA3789. Next base: position 3,674 of record CAMVAN010000075.1, read on the forward strand.
ATAGTGATGAAAATTCTTCTTTATTTAATATGTCAATTTCTATTTCAATAATTGGAATATCTCCTTTAAAATGAGCTCTTTCAACGGAATCTATCACAGTTTCATTAATTGTATTTAATGTCTTATTGTTATAAGAAATGTAACTTTCTTTTTCTTTTATTTTTATGAATGTCTCAAATAAAATTTTGTTTCCTTGTTGAATAAACTGTCCTAGTGAATGTAAATCTCTTGTATATAAACATGATGTTGGAAATATGCCTACTCCTTTTTTTCCTTCAGATTCGCCAAATAATTGTTTTAGCCATTCAAGAAACATCAATTGATTTTCTTCATTAACACAAAAGTTTTCTACTACTTTACCTTTTTCAAATAAAAGCTTTCTTATTACGGCATATTGGTAGGCAGTATCTATATATCTTTTTCCATCATAGTATCCATCTATTATTTCTTGAAGATTAAAGTTGCAGGCAAGAGGTAGGAGATGAGCTGGAGTCATAAATGAGTATCTTCCTCCAATATCATTTGGTATTTCAAAAGTTTTGTATCCTTCTTTTATTGCTTCTTCTCTTAGTAATCCTTTTTCTTTATCAGTAGTTATTATTATTCGTTTTTTAATTTCTTCATCACTATATTTTCGTTTTAAAGAATCTTTCAATACTTTATAGGTAATTCTTGTTTCCATAGTTTTACCACTTTTACTTATAACATTTATGCAAAAGTTTTTATCTTCTAAGTATGTTAATAATTCATCAAGATATTTGCTAGATAAAGTTGTACCAGCATATATTATTTCTAAAAAGTTTTTATTAAAATAAGGTTCAAATAATTTAAGAAAACTAAAACTTCCTAAAAATGATCCTCCTATTCCAATTACTACTAAAGTATCATAATTGTCTTTTATGTATTTTGCTGTTTTTTCTATATCTTCTATTATCTCTTTCTCTATTTTTTTCATCCATCCAGTCATATCACTTTTATATAATTTGTCAATATATTCTTTTTTTTGATTAATTAGTAAATTGTATTTATCCTTATCAATAAATCTATTTGTATAAGTATTGAAATCAAATTTAATCATACTATTCTCCTTTCCTATCATTTGTTTCATATATGATTGATTCGTATATTAAATCTACTAGATGATTTGATGGTAATAAGTTATATTTTTTCATTAGTCGTTCAAATATATCCAAACTATATGTCATATCTAAGTACGGATATACTAGTTCTTTAGAGTTTCTTATTTCTTTTAGATAGTCTAATGTGTAATCCTTTTCTAAAAGTAATAGTGGGTAGTTTTCTATCCAATGTTTAAATTTCTCGATTATAAAGTATTGATTATCACAATATGTAAATTTTTCTTTATCATAGGATATCATCCTTTTTAAATCTTCATTTTCAATTAAATTTGATTTAACTCTATAGTCAAATCTATCTATTAATTTTAATCCATTTAATTTTAATGCACTTATTTGCGCAATAAAACCTTTTTCCGAGCTACTATGGGTTGGTATTATTTCAACAATAATATAATTATCTTTTTTTAAATTCATTTTATCACGTATAATCAATCTTATAGAAATATTAATTAATTCCCTATTGATTGA
>CAMVAN010000076.1 GCA_947165475.1 uncultured Caryophanales bacterium
AAGCCACCTGTTATAATTATATAACGTATTTCTCTATTTGTTAAGTTTTTTATTTCATTTTTCGCAAGTTTTAATAATTCCCTAATTCTTGCTTCTACTACTTTAGATACTCCTAATTGATTAACATCTTTCTTAGTATCTTTATCCAAATCAAAGGAATATATATCATTACTATCCGCATAACTAGCAACTGCAACTGCAAAGTTTTCTTTTATTTTTCTAGACTCACTCATTTTAGATTTAAAAACATAGGTAAGATCTTTATCAACATTATAACTTCCTACTGGTATAATAGAATTTTTAATTTGTATTCCCTTATTAAAAACAGATACATTAGTACTCTCTTCACCAATATTAATAACTGCACCAACCAACTCATCATACTTTTTATTTTTAATAGAATAGTAATCTCCAACTGATTGAAAAGCAATATCTACAGTTTCCAAACCACTTAATTTTAAAACTTCTAAAATTCTATATAATGGCTCTTTTGGAACAGTACTGATTACAACTCTAGTTTCTAAAACAGTCCCTTTCATTCCTTTAGGATCAGATATATTATTTTTACTATCTACAATAAAGCTTATTGGCATAGCTGTTACCAATTCATCAGTTGAAAAGTCTTCATTCTTTATAGCATTCAATAAAACATTACTAACATCTGTACCGGTAATCTCATTATAATCAATTACGTTAGTCTGTCCCATAACAATATTCATAGAACAATTAGAAGATGGTACTGCCGCAATAACCTTAGTAATTTTTACACCTAATAATTCATTTGCATTTTTAATAGCTGCTTTAACACTTGAAACGGCTAGTCTTGTATCCTCAATAAAACCATTTTTTATACCATTAGAAGGACTTGATACAGAGGCAAGAACATAAAACTTATCATGAACTTTTTCCGAAACCACTATTTTAATACTATCAGTACCTAAATCTATTCCAGTATAAATCTCACCCATACAATCCTCCTATCATTACAAACTATTATACTATATAAATAGCAATTATGAAAGATTTAATTCAAAAAACTAAAAAAAAGAAAAAATAATTTCATTTTTTCCATTTAAATTACTACTCCTTAATTTGAAAATGATTACCACTATCTAAATATAATATTCCCTTATGATTTTCAAGTTGTTTATAAACCTCATTATAATGATTGATCATTTTAAATTTAGTTAAAGTTAAATAAACCATATTTCCATCATCCATATATAAAAGAAAACGATCTTTATCATAATCATTAGGTTGATATTCTATATCACTAATTTTAGATATAATATTATCATTAATTTTAGCCATACCAGCTATAAATTTTTTATATTTATCATCAGGTACATAATTAATTAACCTTGGAATACGAAAAGAATAAGTACTATTATTTATATCAGTACTCTGTCCATTATGAAAAACAATAGTATTTTTATTATTATCATAAAAAACTGGTCGATTTTCTACCACGTCTATCAAAAGAATGAATCCATATTTCTTTTTTATACGAACATCAGATATATATGGACTATTCATTATTCTTTTCTTAACTTGATTTTTATTTAAAAGAAAAAATTTAGGATAATTTTCTAGTTTACCCAAATATATTATTTCATCATCATTTATATATGATGTATTTTTTATTACAATATTTTTTATATTAACATTAAGAATATAATAAATACTTAAGCTTAAAAAGAACAATACAAAAAGAAATATAATTAATCCTTTTATCTTAATCTTTCTCTTCTTTTTTAATGTTTTACTCATAATTACTCCCAGTTTACAAATTCTTGTTCAATTTTTAATTCAATACCATACTTTTTTAATACTTCATCATGACAATAATCTATTACATATTTTATATCTTCACTAGTAGCATTATCATAATTTACAATAAAATTAGCATGTTTATCACTAACCATTGCTCCACCATGACGGAATCCTTTTAATCCGCAATCTTCTATTAATTTTCCAGCAAAATTATCCTCCGGATTTCTAAAAACACTTCCTGCAGATGGATACTCTAAAGGCTGAGATGAAAGCCTTCTTTCACGTCGATCGCGAATAACTTCCATGATAGCATCTTTTTTACCCTTTTGAAGTTTAATAACAGCTTCAATACAAATATAACCTGGATGAGTTTTTAAAAAAGACGTACGATAGTGAAAATCCATCTCACGATTTTCCAAACGAATTATTTTTAAATCAGGAGTCAAAACTTTAACACTTTCAACAATATAACCCATATCAGATTTATAAGCCCCAGCATTCATAAAAACAGCTCCACCAATCGTACCAGGTATACCAGATGCAAACTCTAAACCAGTAAAACCTTTTTTAGCAGTTAAAAGACTTAACTTTATTAATGATACTCCTGCCCCTACTCGAAATTTCCCTCTACCTAAAAATTCAATTTGATCAAACTCATCTAATCGAATCAAAACCCCTTCAAAAATTTTATCACTAAATAACAAATTTGACCCATTTCCTAAAATTTTAAAAGAAATATCATTGCTTTTTAAAAAATGAACTAATTTAACAAAACACGCAACATTTTTAGGATAAACAATGCATCTCGCAATACCACCAGTACGATAAGTAGTATAATTTTTCAAAGAGCAATCCTCTTCTACTTTCCCAATATTTAAATTTTTAATATCATGAAGATAATCCTTCATAATAATCAATCCTTCCTAAAAACTATTTTTTTATAATTCTTTCTATTTCATTATAAATTCTAGTAGCAGAATCCATAATTCCTAAAGATTTACTATTCTTAACCATATCTAAATAAGATTCTTTATTATCAAAGATTTTATCAATTTCATCAATAATTTTATCCTTAGAAAAATCTTTTTCTTCTATAATTTTACAAGCATTTACCTCTTCAAGATCTAAAGCATTTTTTAGCTGATGATTATTTGTAACATAAGGAGATGGAACTAATATTGCAGGAAGACCAATAGCTGTAATCTCCGCAATTGTACTAGCACCAGCTCGAGATACAATTAAGTCACTACTCTTTAATAATTGAATTAAATTATCCATAAAAGGAACAATTTTTACATTATCTGGAGCATCAATATGAGAATAATCATCAAAATAAGCTTTACCAGTAATAATCAAAACTTGATAATTTTTATTTTGGAAAGAAGGAATTGTCTCTTTTAATTTTTCTGTCATAGTAGTACTTCCTAAAGATCCCATAACAAAAACCACTAACTTTTTATTATCTATAAAACCTAAACTAGATTTAGAAATCTTAGGAACAGAAAGAATCTCTTCACTTCTAGGATTACCAGTATAAACTACTTTTTCTTTCGGAAATAAATTAACACTTTTTGGTAAAGAAACACATATTTTATCTGCAAATTTACTAATAAACTTATTACTTATTCCTGGAACAGAGTTTTGTTCATGAATTAAGATAGGAATCTTGCATTTATGAGCAGCATACAAAACGGGAGCCGTAATATAGCCACCTGCTCCAATAACAATATCAGGATGAAAATCTAATATAATTTTTTTAGCTTCTTTAATTGCCTTAGAATACATTGAAAAAACTTTTATATTAGAAAATATATTTTTTCTATTCAATCCCTTCATTTCTAACCCGACAAAACGATATCCAAGTTTTGGAATAATATCTTTTTCCATTCGGTCAGTTGTACCAATATATAAAATCTCCGAATCAGGCTCTTTTTCTTCTATTTTATGAATAATTGCAAGAGCGGGATAAATATGCCCACCTGTTCCTCCTGCCACTACAATAACTTTCATAGAAACCCCTCCACATACCAAAATTATAACACATTTTTCAATTAATAATCGATAATAAAAGAAAAATATAAACACTTTACATATAATTTTATTCTAAAAAGTAATAGAATTATACCTCATTATTGTATAAAAAAATAAATCATGATAAAATACCCTAAAAGAAAAGAGGAATAACATGAAGGCAATTGGAATAATATGTGAATATAATCCTTTTCATAATGGGCATATATATCAAATTAAAAAAATAAAAGAAAAATACATAGACTATACAATTATTGCAGTAATGACTGGAAATTTCACAGAGCGTGGAGATGTTTCAATTATAGATAAATGGTCCCGTACTGAGATTGCCCTAAATCATGGTATTGATTTAGTTATTGAATTACCATATCCATTCGCAACTCAATCTGCCGACTATTTTGCATTTGGAGGAATTACAATATTAGAAGAGTTACAAGTTGAAAAAATAATATTTGGTAGTGAATCAAATGATTTAGACAGCATTAAAACTATTGCCGAGGTACAAATAAAAAATGATGAATTTGATAAATTAGTTAAGATATATTCCAAACTAGGAAAAAACTATCCTACTGCCCTATCTAATGCAGTAAAAGATTTAACAGGAAAAGAAATAACTGCACCAAATGATTTATTAGGGATCAGTTATTTAAAAACCATACTAAAAAATAAATATAAAATAGAAGCAGAATGCATACAAAGAACTAATGAATATCATAATAATAAATTAACTAATAATATATCTAGTGGAACTGCAATAAGAGAAGCATTAAAAAATAATAAGTCAATTATAAATCAAATTCCAAAAGATACTATTTCTTACTATAAGTCAATACATACAATAGACGACTACTTTGAAATATTAAAATATAAAATTATTACAGAAGAAGATTTATCAAAATATCAGTTAGTAGAAGAAGGAATTGAGCAAACTCTAAAAAAAGAAATCAATAAAGTAAATAACTATGATGATTATATAAAAAGAATTAAAAGTAAAAGATATACTTATAATAAAATAAGTAGAATGTTACTTCATATTTTATGTAATTTTACTAAAGAAAAAGCTAGGAAATGGAGAAAACCAGAATATATAAGAATTTTAGGTTTTAATAATAAAGGCAGAATATATTTAAATAGCATAAAAAAAGAATTAAATATACCTCTTATTAGTAAAATAACTAAAAATAAAAATGATATGTTAGAATTTGAAATTGAAACTACAAACATATATAATATAAAAAAGAATAGTAATCAAAAAGAAGAAGATAAAATAATAATAAAAGGAGAAGAATATGATTAAGCAAAAGAAAA
>CAMVAN010000077.1 GCA_947165475.1 uncultured Caryophanales bacterium
TCTTTTTCACGAAGATTTTTATTTTTTTTCTTCATCGGAGTATAAGAAAATTGATAATCATCATAATTTTCTACCAGCTCTTCCCTTTCTTTTTGAAGAACTTCCCTTGAATGAATTTTATCAAGCTCTTCCATTTCATCAATAGAAATAGTTACCGTAAGACCAGACGAAGGTTCTTCAAATCTCTTTTTAGGATTTTTAAAAATATCATCAGGTAAACGATTTCTACTAGAACTAGAATTAGTAGGAACAGAGTCTTCTAACAATTCAACAGTAGAATCATTTTTTAAAATAGATTGTATTTTTTTTGTCTTTGAATCATTTTTATTTTCATTTTTCTCAATAGACACATTATCATTAGAAATACTTTGAGTAGTTTTTAAATCTTGTTTAATATTAAACTCTTTTTTTAGTAAAACTGGCTCTTTATTATTACTATCACCAACAATAAACTTTTTAATAATATTATCAAAATTAACTAAAGCTAAAAAAATAAATATTATCAAAAAAATGGCAATACATTTTAAAATAAAACTAGGTGAAACAACAAACGATACTCGTCCAATAATCTGGTCTTTTGAGATAGCTTCATCACTTACATTATTAACATCACCTTTTGTAATGTAACGAGCACCATCAAGTTTTATAAGACGATGTGTAATAATATCTCCATCCTTATTTTTAAAAGTAACAACATCATTCACTTTAACATCTTTAGTAATTTTAACAAAAATAATATCATCAACTTCTATTGTCCCAGACATTGAACCAGTCGCAACAACAAAGTATGAATATCCAAAAACATTTACATAATCTTTTTTCATTATATCAGTAACAACAAAGGTATAAATGCATAATAAAACTAACATTACTAAAAAAGCAGTAGCAGAAAATTTAAAAATATTCTTAGCTTTTTTCACCTATGTCACCACCAATCTATCCTCAATATACATTATATCATAGAAAAAAAAACTATAAAAGTTTTTATAGTAAATATTTTATAAAAATAGTATACCCATTTTTTTAAGATTCTTCCTCATTTTTTAAAATATCTTTCATTCTACATAAAATGAAAATATTTGAAAAAGAAGTATTACTATTTTCAACATTTTGAATCAAATTTATAAATCTTAAACTCTCTAAAGTAGAATCAATAGTCTCAGGTTGAATAGATTCATTTGTTACATTTAAATTTAATAAACGATATTTAGAAGCAATTACATCTACTAAATCATAATCAGTAAATACATTAATTTCTCTAAGAATACTATTATTTGGATTATACAAAAATCTAAAAAATTCATCTATAATTTTTGGAAATGACTCATCAATAAAATCTTCTCTATTCAAAAAACATTTTTCTAAAAAAGGAAATGATTTTAAAGATATCATAAATAAATCATAAATACTTGCTGAATTATTAATAGAAGATAAATAATAAGTAATTTCTATATCATTAAATTCAGAATATAATTGATTTAATTTTTTTACTTGATCATTCATTTTTAACATACAATCTTTCATCTTATTAAGATTTTTATGAGAAAACAAACCAATTCCACAAGCCTTTAAATAATCTTTATAAATAGAAAGTCTAGTTTTTTCTTCTTTTTCTATTTCTTTTCTCTTAGAAAGGAATTCATTCTTTACACTATCCTTATTTTTATATCTTTCAATTAAATCTTTAATTATAAATTCATATCGATAATACTTTTTTAACTCATTCAAAGTCAAATAAAAATCCATAATAGAATCATTAAAATTTTTCTTTTTTACCTCATCTAAATCACTATACTTAGTAGGAGTAAAAAGATTATAATTTTTCTCACGAATAGGAGAACTATCCATATAATCTTCAATTTTCTTTTTAGAATCTAAAAACAATTTAGTATTATAATACTCATCCATCGCAATACGTTGTCCCACTTCTCCCCGATAAGATATATATTTTGAAACAACATCAGAAGAATTAACAGAATATTTCTCATATAACTCCTTCTTATGTAAAGAAACAAATTGATCTAACTTCTTTTGATACTTAGAAATTATATCAATTAAATTCATTTTTAATTGCATTTTTAAATCTGGACAAGTAAAAAATATTTTTTCAAAAACTTTTTTAAAAGTTTCTTGATCTGCATTACTAAAAAAAGATCTCATATATTCTTCAGTAAACATAGTATACTTAAAATCTTCAATAGAAAGAGAAATACCATACTGATGAAATAAATCTATAAACTTAGATAATGCTAAATTTAAATCATCCAAAGAAGAATCATCTTGAATAGATGATAAAACAAAAGAAATATTAAGTTTAAAAGAACTAGAAATATCTAAGTCGAGTTTAACTAAATTGATATAAGCATCAATCTTATCAAGTTCTTTTTCATATTCTAAACTACGATTCCTAGGCATTAATTGTGAAAAGCGAAGTTTCATTTCATTCTTAATAACTTCTAAAGAATTATTATAATCAATAATCTTTTTCTCTATATAACTATTTCTTTCTTTAGATGCATTCAAATGAAACTTTTCTTTTAAACGTTTCGTACCTTCATTCGTCTCCAAAACGAAATTATCAACATAATTTTTATCGCTTTCCATCATACTATAAAAATCATCAATTTGAGACATTAGAAGAATCCCCCCCATCTGATATAACAATGATATTTTCCTTCAAATATTGAATATGTTCAACAATTTTATCATATAAATCTAATAGTTCTTTATCCCCTAATTCTTTTATAAAACTGAAATCATTTTCCATAGTAACACCTCATAGAATAAAAAGCCTCCTAAAAAAGAAGGCTTTCATAATTATAATTAATATCAATCTTAAGAAGCACTTGAATCAATACTAAATTGTAAATTATAAGTTAAAGCACTTCCTGATGCATGATCTTCACAATCAACGTCTTGACCTTCAATCCACATATAAATACGAACCTTAGTAACTCCTTCAGCAACATCAAAAGCATTTATATATGTAGTTTTAGGTATTCCTGATGCAACACTTCCAACAGTGGTAATATCACCAAAATAATTAGTGTCAGTACTATTTAATTCAACTTTTGTAGCTTCAGCAATTGGAGCTTTAACACCTTTATAAGCAAGTTTATCTCCACCTTCTTGCCCAACATTAATTTTATAAACACTTTGTGCATTAGCAACACCTGATGCAGTATGAACATCATAATTTGGTTCCCAAACTAATTTTGAAATTTCTCCCTTTAATACTTGAGCATCTGCAGGAGAAGCTCCAAATGCCACACTACCCTCTTTAATAAATGCTACTCGAGCAGCATTTTGAATTCCTTTGTCTGTTCCACTAGCTACAACAGATGAATTAGATGTTAAATAAACTGTCTGAGCCTGTGAAGATTGGAAAAACAAATCAAATGCTACAAAGTCCCCTGAAGTACCATTAGCTTCAGTTGATTTTTCAGCAACTAGAATATTATTACCAGTTGTAAGATCCGTCTCAACTGTACCACGATACATATCCATATAACCGGTTGAACTATCAACTGTACCAACTGTTGATACTGGAACCATTGTATTTGTTCCTTTTGGAAGTTGATTTCTTACTCCAGTCCAATTTGCTGTAGTAATATCATTGTTGGTTACAATTGATTTCCAAGTTGTAGCATCTGTAGAAATCTGTAAACCTTTAGATGTTGACACATTAACATCAATACTTTCAACAGTAACCGTTCTATTAGCAGTAAACCATGCATATGTTGATGCAGTAAGCACAAGTGCTAAGAACAAAATCATGATGAAAGCTAAAAATACTTTTCTTCTTCTTTTTCTGTTTTTTCTTACTTCTTTCTTTGTCATATTATTTTACTCCTTTATCTTTAATTTTTTATTATTATCGACATGTTCTTCGGTAATATCCATGTGCAACTTAATTTCCCCTCCAAGTAAATCATTTTTACATTCAGGGTCATCCCCTTCAATCCAAACAACAACAGTAAATTTGTCTTTAGATTTAGGTTTAAAGTTTGTTCTTTGTTCCAAAACAGCCATAGAATTTGAAACAAACGCTTTCGTACCAGTTTCAGCCCCACCAGTTACTCTACTCTTTTTTGCATATACTACTCTTTCTCCATTCTTTATTATCATAATTCTTATTGCTTCATCAACATTTAAAATAGTATCATCAATATCAATTTCATACCAATAGTGAACATCTTCATTGCCAGAATTGATAACATAAAAAGTATAAGCAATATAATTATCTCCATTATGGGAACCATCTTTTACAGAATCAATATTTTCTGGCAACCAATTAATAGAAATATTATCCATATAGTCAATAGTATCTGCTCTTAATTCTCTTGCTCTGCCAGATATTTTACCATTCTCAGTTAGATATACGCTTTTTCTATTTGACAAATTTTTGTCAAGAGTAACAGTAAACCTACCACCTTGATAAACAATATATAAAACCAAATAAACAATTGATATTACAATGAGTAATAATAGAAATGTGATTTTAATAAACTTTTTATATAAATCCCATTTATAAATTTTTTGTGCTTTTATTTCAACTTCGTTTTTCATTCAATCACCACTTGATTCTATACTTATCCGTACACTATGCCACCTTTCCTACTATGTCTACAATAATTATATCCATATTAAATAATTAAATCAATACGAAAAAAATTTTTTTTACAAAACCTTACACATTATTTACTATTAGAATTATAAAAAAAATAAAAATTATACCTAAAACAAAGAAAAAAGACACAAAATAAAAAAAATATGTTATAATCAATATGTAATGCCTTAGTGGCGGAATTGGTAGACGCGCTGGACTCAAAATCCAGTGTTAGCAATAACGTGCCGGTTCGAGTCCGGCCTGAGGCACCATTACTGAACTATTCGATCTTTTTAAGCATCGAAAATAAATAGACAATCAATTCTAAATTAGAATTGATTCAGACTGTTGACAAATAGGTCTATATTTTGACTTATTTGTCTTTTTATTTGTAAAAATAAAGATATCTAGTATTTC
>CAMVAN010000078.1 GCA_947165475.1 uncultured Caryophanales bacterium
CACCTCCTGCATTTATGTGATTGGATATTAATAGTATGTTTTTATTTGGATTATCATTTACTATTTTGTTTATTCTATTTATTCTATCTGTTTTAGGAAGATATTCATCTGTTTCTCTTACTAGGATTGCTGGTATACTTAATTCTTTTAATCGATTAAAAATATATCTGGCTGATTCTAAATTTAAATTTTTTTCTTGTAATCCATTTCCTACTGCTCCACTATCTATTCCTCCATGTCGGGGTATCGGAAAGATCCAAATTTATTTCATTTCTATTTTTTCTTGTCTTGTTTTTTCTTTTTCTAATTCTTTTAAAGATTTTTTAGGTGTTGGTAAATCTTCTGGCATTGTACCACCAAGTCTCTTTATGGTATTTCTTACTTCTTTTCCAACTTTAAAATGAGTTTCTTTTGCTTCTTTTTCACCTTGTATATTATCTCTTTTTAATTTTTGTTCCGTTTGGGAAATTCTAAATAAGTTAGCAATTAATTCATCACTACCCATATTATCTAGAATATCTTCTCGATATCTTAACCCTTTTCTTTTGGCAATGTCATCTGCAGTTTCACCATTATATAATCCTTTATACCCAGCATTATGAAATCTATCAAAATTCTTAACACCTACATTTTTAGCAGTTTGGTTTAAAGAATAATTACCTTTTTTCGTTAAATTCCTTTGATAAAATCTTTTTTCATCTTCTGTTAATGAATTATATTCTTTTTCACTAATCTCTTGGCGCCTTGTCTGGATAGCAAAATATGTTTGTGCAAGTGCTATAGTTTCTTTTCTAGGATCTCCATTTTGTGCAATTAAATAACAAGCGTATCTTGATAACTTATAATCTTTTATCTGAACTACTGCACCATTGTTTCTTTTTGACAACTTCCCGACCTCGGGAAAATGTTCATCAATATTATAACCACTTTTCTCACAAGCAGTTTTGGCATTATCTATTACATTAGAAAATCTTTCCCATTTTTTATATTCTAATAATGGCATCAATTCTCTTGCATACCAAAACTCATTTCCAAATTCATCAATATGTTTAATATTTTCAAATAATTTTTCATTATATTCTTCAATTTTATTTATCCGTTTCCTCCCTTTTTGTATTTATTATCGTGTATAGAAAAGTCCAAGTTTATTATCTTTTTAAAATTCAAAATTCCATTCTATTTCAATGTTTCTGGTGTTATTATCTTTATCAATTTCTCCAATATATACTTTATCAATAAACTCATCTAATATAACTTTGTTAAGTGTTTTTATGTGCTTATATTTCTTTAATATGTCATCTGCTTGTTTCTTTTCTTTTTTATTTATTTTTAATTCTTCTATTTGCATATCAATTATTTCAATTCTAGACATCATATTTTCTATTTCATTAAAATAATCTTTTGACATCATTTGAAACATATCTTCATTTAGGACACCTTTAACTTTCTCCTCAAAAAGATTTCTATAATAATTTTTGTTATCATTAATCTTTTTCGTGAGATTTTCTTTTTCTTTTATTAGTGCTTTTATTGATTCAATATTATTGTCTTGTTCATATCCGTTTTCATAGAGTTCTTTTAAATTATTCTTATCATAATAGTTATTTAGTAAATCATTAATTGCATTTAGTAGTATTTCTTCTAATTTGTCTGTTCTTATGGACTTATTATTATCACAAATATGGAATTTTTTATTTCCTTTGCATTGCATATATGATCTTCTTCCTGTCTTTTCACTTTTAACTTTAAATTCATTTCTCATAAATGCTTTACCACAGCAACTACAATAAACTTTTCTTGTGAAATAATTGATTTGTCCATTCTTTTTAACTCTATAGTGTGTTCCTAGTACATATTGAACTTTGTTCCATGTATCCATATCTATAATTGCTTCATGTGCATTCTCTATTCTGCACCAATCTTTTTCTGCGACTTTTTTCTTTTTATGATTCTTATAACTTACATGTGTCGTTTTTCCTTGAACCAAATTACCAATATATACTTCGTTCTTTAACATTTGAGCTATTGTATCTGGATTCCATCTAACTGTTTCTAAATCACAGTTTGAGCATACAAATTTACTACCTTTTTGTTTTTTATAAACAGATCTTGGCGGAATATTATTATTGTTTAAATATTCACATATTCTGTGATATCCATAACCATCAGCATACATTTTAAATATCTTTTTAACCACTTCTGCTGCTACGGGGTCAACAACTAGTTTATGTCCTTCTTCATCTCTTTCATAGCCATATGAAGCAAAACTCCCCATAAATAAGCCATCTTCTCTTTTATTCTTTAAAGACTTCTTAATATTTTGGGACAAATCATCTAAATACCATTCATTAATTAGTCCGTTTATTTGTCTAGATTTTTTATTCGATTCAATATTGGTATCAGCATTATCAACTATACTTACAAATCGAACTCCCCATTCTATGAATTTATTATGCAAGTAATATTCTATAACACCCATATCTCTTGAAAATCTTGATTGAGATTTGCAAAGAACTAAATTTATTTTTCCACTTTCACAATCTTTAATTAGTCTATCAAAATCTGGTCTAAACATTCCTGCTCCTGAAAAATCATCATCAGAATAAATGTCTACTACATCCCAATTATTTTGATTAGCAAACTTTAAACACATGCTTCTTTGATTAACTATACTATCACTATCATCCGTTTTATTTAATTTATCTCTATCTTCATCGGATAATCTACAATATACACCTACCTTTTCTATCATAGCAATTCCTCCATCTCTAGAGATATTGCATGACCCTTAAATACAACTATATTATATATCATAATCACGAATTATAAAGTTTTAATTCTTGATTTTCTAGCTTCATAATGATATTTAACAATTTTTTATTAAATAAATACTTAATTTCTTCTTTAGTTTTATTTTCATTGTTTTTAAATTTATACTTTACATTATATACTACCTCCATTTACTATCTACCCCCAATCCTTTTTATATTATAAAATAATTATTCCTTTCATAAATATCTACTCCTTTCATTACTTAAAATTCTTCTAATAATCTATTAAGTTCCTCTATTTCTTCAGAAGTAGTTTCCTCATTAGTACAAACTTCAGGGTGTTCCATCCAATAAGGAATACTATCTTCTTTTTTATTTATATATTTATTTTTATATTTATTATTTATATTATGGTAGCAAGATTCTGCTATACCATTCGTGCAATTATTTTCTTTTTTGTTTGGTTTTGTTGGTACCTTTTCAGTATTTAGATATATTCTTCTTTTACTATTGATATATTTTATTTTAATATATTTCAATTTCTTTAATTTAGACAATGAATCACTAATTGTTCTTTTTGAAACATTTATATAGTTTGCTAAATATTCATTACTTGCATAGCAATAGTCTATTTTTAAGGTAAGTGAAGTGATAAGACCTAAAACATGTATATCTGTTTTAGATAATTTCCTATCACTAAATAATATTCTTGGAGTCATGATAAATTCACAATCTAATATGATATTTACTCCTTAATATAATAAATAGGACTTTCCTTAAAGTTTATTCTATATACCTATAGAAAAGGTACTAACATAAGCCTTTCATCTTACTGTACCTGATTTACTAATGATTACAATGTATCTTTTTTAGTAAATACTATATTCATACATTCCATTATGATATTCTTTAAATCTAATATAATTATTATCTTGTAATAATTTTAAGATTTTTCTTAATCCTTTATTTTTTATTCTAGTTAATTGTTGTAGATCACCTACATTTAAATGAGCTATGATTTTATTAAAACCATTAGCATATAAATAAGCAAATATTTCCTTTGCCTCAGGTTTTATTTTCTTATCA
The DNA here is from genome assembly GCA_947165475.1 of uncultured Caryophanales bacterium. Lineage (GTDB taxonomy): Bacteria > Bacillota_I > Bacilli_A > RF39 > UBA660 > UBA3789. Next base: position 3,858 of record CAMVAN010000078.1, read on the forward strand.
TTCCATACTCTATGGTCAGTGATATCTAGTTGCCATTTCTTTCTCATTCATTCGTTTTCCTCCTTTCATATATTTTGGAAAGTTAGTTTCCATAATTCAATAATAAACTTTAATTACAGTTTTGTCAACTAAGTTTCCATTTTTTATTTACTTTTTTATTTTTATACCTTATAATTAAGTTATTAAAGGGATGGTTATATGTTAAAAAAAAATAATTCCGAATTAACATTAGGAGAATTAATCAAGTCTGCTAGAAAAGAAAAAGGACTATCTGCAAGAAAACTTGCTAATCTTCTTGATATAAGTCATACTGAAATAAATAATATGGAAAGTGGTATTAGAATGAAACCTTCTATAATTGTATTAAAAGGTTTAGAACAATACTTAGATATTCCATTTAAAGAAAGTGCAAAACTAGCTGGATATTCTAAAGAAACGATTGAATATGGAGAAGAAGAAATAATAGTTAGTTATGAAATGTATGATAAGAAAATTAGGGATATGAAAGAAGAAGTAAAGTATGCAGAATTTGTAATAGATCAAAAAAGACATTTAGCAATGGATATAGAAGACTATTTTAAAGATATACATGACT
>CAMVAN010000079.1 GCA_947165475.1 uncultured Caryophanales bacterium
TTTCATCTCCTCTTTTCTTATTTTATGTTTTATTGTATAATATTATTAGTTTTTTTGGAGGAATTTTATGAATTCAGATATAGTATTTGATAATAAAAACATTCTTACTATGAAATTGTTACATTATTTTATAACAGAAAAAAACTACAATCCTATTATTTTACAGGGTGTAGATAATGAAATATGGTTGGAGAATTTAAATGAAGAGTGTGAGGTTATTCGAATTGTTTCTAATTATATTCATAATGATGAACAATTTAATTTTGATGTTTTTAAAACAAAAAGAATTATAAAGAAAATTAAGAAAAAAACATTTTCTTTGAGAATGAATGTTATGAGTATTTTTTTAGATTTAGGTGATAATGTAAAAATGGAGATAAATGAAGATCCTAGATTACTTGCGATTAATGTACATGATGTTGAAGATATTAATAAGAGTGATATTATTAATAGAATATTTCCAGATTTATCTGATAAAATGGTATATGATGAAGATGGGATAGAGCTTTTTACTAAAATTACAAGTGATATTAATAAACATAATCGAGAAGATGCTAAAAAGATAGAGAATGTTTTTCGTAATAAGGGGACTTATCTTACATATTTCTTTATTGCTTTAAATATTATTTTTTATCTTGTACCTGTATTGTTTAATCAATATGAGTCTATTATTTTAAATTTTTGTGTACATGGCCCTAGTATTCGGGCTGGACAGTATTATAGGTTATTTACTGGTATATTTTTACATAGTGATATTATTCATTTGTTTTGTAATTGCTATTCTTTATATGTTGTAGGGTCTCAGATTGAAAACTTTTTAGGAAGAGTAAAATTCTTGATTATTTATCTTTTTTCTGGAATTGCAGGATCTCTACTTTCTATGACTTTTGGAGGAATCAATTATTCTATTGGGGCAAGTGGGGCTATTTTTGGATTATTAGGATCTCTATTATATTTTGGATATTATTATCGAGTATATTTAGGAAATGTTATGCGTAGTCAAATAATTCCTGTTATTTTAGCAAATTTAGCGATTGGTTTTTTAATACCTAATGTAGATAATTTTGCTCATATAGGAGGCTTAATTGGAGGCTGTATGATTACTATGGCTTTAGGTGTAAAAGATAAGTCTTCTACATTTGAAAAAGTGAACGGTTATGTAATTACTGGTATATATTTAGTTTTTATTATATATTTAGCTTTTGTATACTCTGCTATGAAATAAATAGTTGTAAATATTTAAAATGTTTGTTAGAATTATTTTATAAATAAAATGAGGTGATTTAAATGCCACAAGAACAAACTACTTTATTTAATTTAGATGAAATAGATACTGAGCTTACTAGAAAAATAATAAAGGAAGTATATTCTGCTTTAAAAGAAAGAGGTTATAATCCTACTAATCAAATAGTTGGTTATTTAATAAGTGGGGATCCTGGATATATCTCAAGTTATAAAGATGCAAGAAGCAGGATTCAAGAAATTGATCGTGCAAAAATTGTAGAAATACTTTTAACAGAGTTTCAAAAAGATATAATATGAAATATTTAGGATTAGATTTAGGAAGTAGAACTTTAGGTATTGCTGTAAGTGACGTTTCAGGAAAATTTGCTTTTGGTTATGGAATTTTACATCATAATGAGGAATATGATCGTTTAGTAAATGATATTAAGAATATTGTTTCTGAGTTGTCAATTGAAGCTATTGTTTTGGGGTTTCCTAAAAACATGAATAATACTATTGGTCCTAAGGGAGAACTTAGTTTATCTTTTCAAAAAAAATTAGAAGAAGCTGTATCACTTCCTATATATTTACAAGATGAAAGACTTTCTACAAAGACTGCACATGATGTTTTAATTGCTGGAAATATGTCCCGTAAAAAAAGAAAAAAAGTAGTTGATAGTGTTGCTGCTGTGGTGATACTTCAAACGTTTTTAGATAGGAGTGTTAAAAATGGATAATACAAGTTTTTCTATGATTGATGAAGAAGGAAAAGAAGTTACATACGATGTTTTATTTACATTTGAAAGTGATGAAACAAAGAAAAACTATATTGTTTATACAGATAATTCGAAGGATAAGGATGGTAATATAGAAGTATATGCTTCTATCTATTATCCAAATTCTGATAATAAAAAATTAGATCCAATAACGACAGATAAGGAATGGAAAGTTATTGAGACAATCTTAGATACTTTACAAGAAGAAATCAGAAATAAAAATGGTGATAATAATGGAGAGACTGAATAATAGTTCTTTCTTTTTTTGGAGGTAATATGGTAGTAAAGAGAAAACCTAAAATTCTATTTTTTGTATTAGTTTTTTTCTTAATAATAATTTTTAGTTCTATTTTCTTTTATTTTTATTGTCTTTCTCCAGTAGATTATAAGAATAATAAAGAGATTGAAGTAGAGATTCCTGATGGTACTAGTACTATTGGAATTGGAAAAATGCTAAAAGAAAAAAATTTAATAAAGAATGAGACCGTTTTTCGGATATATGTAATTACGCATAATGTTAAGTCTATGAAGGCTTCAAATTATTTATTAAAAAAAAGCATGAGTTTAAGTGAGATAGTATCTATATTAGAAAAAGGGAGTTCATATAATCCTAATTTAGTTGTTTTAACTTTTAAGGAAGGACAACGTATAACGGATTTTGCTAAAACAATAGAAAAAAGTACTAATCATTCTTATGATGAGGTAATTAATATTATAAATAATAAAGATTATATTAAAAAATTGATTAATCAGTATTGGTTTTTAACTGATGAAATTTTAAACCCTAATATTTATTATCCACTTGAGGGATATTTGGCTCCAAATACTTATCATTTTGATAATAAAGATGTATCTATTGAAGATATTATTACAACTATGTTAACTCAGATGGATAAAGAATTATCTCCTTATAAAAATATGATTGGTAATAAAGTTCATTATTATTTTACTATGGCTTCTATTGTGGAGTTAGAAGGAACAAACTTGGAAAACAGAAAAATGATAGTTGGCATATTTGAAAATAGGCTTGCTTCTAATATGAATTTAGGTAGTGATGTTACAACTTATTATGGATTACAGGTTGCTATGACATCTGATTTAAGTAAGGAACAATTTTCTAGTTCTAATGCTTATAATACAAGAAGTACAAATATGATTGGTAAAATGCCGGTTGGCCCAATTTGTAATCCAAATATTGAAAGTATTGAGGCTAGCCTTAATCCAACAAAGAGTGATTATTTGTTCTTTGTTGCTGATAAAAATGGAAAGATTTATTATTCTAAGACTATGAGAGAACATGAAAGGCTTATTCAAGAAATTAAAGATAAAGGTAATTGGATTTGGTAGAATAGAAAGGTTTTTTATGATAAATGAAAATGAATTAAAGAGAATTAGAGAGTATGCAGAATTAAATAATATACCCATTATGACAGATGGAGGTATTGTTTATTTGACTCATTATATTAAAACACATTCTATAAAGAATATATTGGAGGTAGGTACTGCTATAGGCTATTCTGCAATTATGATGTGTTCTGTAGGAAATGATATTACAGTTACTACTATAGAAAGAGATGAAAAACGTTATTTAGAAGCTTTAAAAAACATTAAAGCAATGTATTTAGAAGATAGAGTTCACTTAATTTATAAAGATGCTTTGGATGTTAAACTTGATGATAAATTTGATTTAATATTTATAGATGCAGCAAAGGCTCAAAACAAGAAGTTTTTTCTTAAGTTTGAGTCTTACTTAAATGAACATGGTACTATCATTACTGATAATATGAATTTTCATGGTTTAGTTGATAAAGATTTTGAGGAAATTGAAAGTAAAAATTTAAGACAATTAGTTCGTAAAGTAAAAGATTATAAAGAATTTCTTATTAAAAACGATGATTATCAAACTGATTTTTTAAATGTTGGTGATGGATTAGCTGTTAGTGTTAAATATTAATTATAGTAAATTAGACTAGTATTAGTCTTTTTTTATTTATAAGGGAAGTGTGCTTTTTCAGACTATTGACAAACGAACAAATGTATTATATATTGAACTTAGGAGG
>CAMVAN010000080.1 GCA_947165475.1 uncultured Caryophanales bacterium
AGTAATAGAAATGGTATTATAACTTCCTCTTCTATAAGTTGTAAGTTCAGTTTAAATTGTTTTGGAGAAGAAGTCAATACTTTAATAGACCTTTCTTCACCTTTTTTGGGGCTGGAGCGCGAGAGCCCCAAAAATTCGCGGGCTTCGCCCGAAAGTGGTAGGATTTCTATAGTCCTTCTTTTTAAAAAGTATTGATAAATAGTAAAAGAAAATCAAAAGTCAGAATCACAATAGGTGCGGGGGAAGGCGGTTCTTTTATTTTATATAATCTTATTACGAAAGTCTATTGTTTGGTACCTAGTTTTGAAATACTGTGAAACACAAAAAGCACTTTTTTCTTTTTTTCAATTGCATCATATTTGAATAAAATGAGGAAATTGAATTTAGATGTGATGCAATTAACTACTTATTATTTGATAAATTTACTGATAATCTGCTATTTATCAGTAATTCTGTCATATGAAATTAACAAATCTAATGATATTCTTAGATTTGGAACATTCTTTAATCTAAATACTTGACTTTTTTTTATTTGCCTGGTATCCTGGAAATTAGAAAATGGTGATAATATGAATGGAAAAATTATAGACCTTTTTGCAGGTGCTGGTGGGCTATCAGAAGGTTTTAGAAGAAACAAATTTGATATAGTTGCTCATGTGGAAATGGACTATAATGCATCACTAACTTTGAAAACAAGAGAAGCCTATTATTATTGCTTGGATAATAAGTTAGAGTATTATAATGATTATTTAAATAATAAAATTTCTCGAAATGACCTCTACGATAAAATTCCTGCAAACATTCTTAATAAAGTAATAAATAAAGAAATAAGCAAAGAAACCATCAGGGATATTTTTGATGAAATTGATGATAAATTAAATGGAGAAAACATTATAGGAATCATTGGAGGCCCACCATGCCAAGCATACTCAGTTGCAGGAAGAGCAAGAAAAAAAGATATGAGTGATGATCCGAGAAATTATTTATACAAATACTATCTTAAATTTATAAAAAAATACAATCCCTTATTTTATGTCTTTGAAAACGTGCAAGGAATATTTTCCGCAAAAGATGGCACTGTATTCAAAGATATTGAAAAAGGAATGAAGAGATTGGGATATACATTTGAATATAAATTATTAAACTCAAAAGACTTTGGAGTGGTTCAGGAACGAAAGCGAGTAATTATCATAGGATTTAAAAAAGAATTAAATATTCATTATCCTATTTTTGAAAAATCTAGTCTAAATTATAGCATTAGAGATTTATTTGAAGATTTGCCCCCTCTTAAATCTGGAGAATGTAATAATCAATACAAATGTAAACCTAATGATTGTGTTATAGATTTGAAAATTAGAAAAAATAAATGGAACACCTTAACATATCATGAATCTAGAAATTTAAATAATAATGATGCAGAAATTTACAAATTATGTATCAAAAATAAAAACTTGAAATATACTGATCTTCCAAATAAATTGATTAAACACAATAATAAAAATAGTTTTTTAGATAGATTTAAAGTTGTTGAATATGATAAACCTTGTCATACAATGGTTGCTCATATTTCCAAAGATGGCCATCATTATATTCATCCTGATATAAAGCAATGTAGATCATTATCAGTAAGGGAAGCAGCTAGAATTCAATCTTTTCCAGATGACTATTATTTTGAATCTTCAAAAACAAGTGCATATAAACAAATTGGAAATGCTGTTCCAGTACTTATGGCTGATATAATTGCAAAAAAAATAGAAGAGTTATTATGACTCTTCTGTTTTATATAGTTCATTATATTTTTCAATTATATCGCCGTGATAACTTCTAGCTGCTGAAAGCAACTCTGTATAAGTTTTTATATCAAATTTATTATCTCTTCTAGCAGAATCAATCATCGACTGTGCTGTTCTGTCAATGTCACAATTATTAGTGACCAAAAATGTTTTAATCTGTATATGTGGATCTTTTTCTCTAATAAACGACTCATAATCATACACTTGTTTTACGTAATCTGTAGTTATTTTTATATTTGGCCTTTTAAGTTCAAAAATATAAAGGCTACCATCAGACATAGAAGTTAAAAAATCTATTCTTCTATTACTTTCAGGCAATGACGAGTCATTAAATTTTTCTCTCAACAATTTTAAATATGTAACTTCTCTTTCAAAACTAATTAGTTTTGGATCTAATAGCCATGGAAACTCCTCAATAAATGGCTGGATTACATCTCTTTCTGATTCATTATTTAATATCATTCTTTCAAAGCTATCTATTGTTTTTATCCTTCCTTCAGAAACTTTTGCAAGTTCTTTTGCTTCGATAAATTTCCAATCTTTAATAAGTTTTAGAGTTGAATCTAACGAAAATTCTTTTAAAGATACAATTTCAGTAGCTAAATCTTTAAACGTAGAATATGAATACATATCTTTTACATGTTCAATGTAATCTTTAGCACGTTCATTATCAATATGTGAATCGTTTATTATTGTATCAACCAATTTGCTTGCTGTATTTTTTTCACTAAGTGGTAGTGAGTCTAACCATTTATCAATATCGGTATTTGTTACTTTTTTTATTTCTTCTTTTTTTTCTTCTTTTCTTAAATCACGCCATCTGGACTGGATTTTCTTTAACACTTCGTTTATATTTTCTTTTAATTTTTGGGAAATATCATTTTCCCAAACTAAACTATCCCTTGATGTTGAAATATTATCTATTTCAATATCATTATCAATAAAATCAACTTCAAGATTTCCAAACATATATTGATAAAAATTATCATTTGATCTTTCATTAAATGTACAGTTATCTTGGCATAATTTTCCATTTGCGTATAAAATAATTCCTTGATCTTCTTTTTTTAGAGGAGTTGATGTTGTATATACTTTTCCTTTTATTTTATTATTAATAAAATAATTGTTAATCTCTTCATCTAATTCTAAATTGTGCAGGTCTTCTGGAATACTCCATTCAAACTGAATGCTATTAATCTGTTTGATGCTTTCTAAGTACATTTGACTATCAATAATAATTTTATCGCATTCAAACCCATTTACTTTTTTTATTAATGTAACTTTAAAATTGTCATCAAAAGTATTGTTTCTTTTAACTAAGCTTATACATAATTTGGATAAATCTATTTCTGTTTTTTTGCTTACATCACATAACTTAATGATAGTTCCTGATTGTATATCAGTTGACTCATCAATACACTTATGCTCTGGATAATAATCTTCCCCCGGATCTACTTGGTGCATTTTTTCATAATCCAAAATAAATTCATTTAAAACCTGATTTGATATCGTTGTTATATCTATTCTTTTAGTTATTCCAAATCCAGCAAGTTTTCCAATTCCTTTTTTTCCTTGTATTTTTCTTTTATATATTTTGCTAAGTGATTCGTGTTCTATTTTTCGTCTTCGTCTTCCAATCTGCAAATATTTTTCATTTATCTGATTTACAATATTCGTATTCTCGTCTGCTATTCCAATACCATTATCTTTAATAATTATATCTGTTTTAAAAATTCCATCATCTTCAATGTCAAATAATATTTCTACTTCTGTAGAGTCTGCGTCATATGAGTTAGATATATATTCTGATAAAACTGCTGGCAATTGTGTATATAGTTGATCACCTAATAATTCTATAATACTTATGTCAAATTTTAGCTTTAATTTGTCATCCATATTTTCACCTCTTACTAAACGTTTTTTATATAGTCACTATTATATATTATTTAAAAAAAAAACAAAAGATTAGAGTTTTTTTCTAATTTTTATTCATTTTAAATTATTAAAATATCAACCGTTTTTGCTTTTGTACGTGAATAATTTATTTTTTAATTGTTGGAAACATTTATTTATTTTTTCAGAATCCGTTATATTTCTGATATTTCCTTTTCTATAATTTATACTTTTCTGTTTCTTATTAATTCC
>CAMVAN010000081.1 GCA_947165475.1 uncultured Caryophanales bacterium
TTAATTAAATATAAAAAGTCTAGAATTAATTTTCTAGACTTTTAATTAATTATAACTGTCAATTAAAGAAGATATCTATGCAGAAGTTGTTGGTGATTTGTATGATAATCAAATTATTAGTGAAAAAACTTTTGATAGAATTACAGGTTGGGACTATGAAAAAACCAAAGAAAAAGATGATTATGAACGTTAATCATCTTTTTTTACTATTCTGAATATCTAATTTGTAGATTTAAAGTAAAATATATTTTACCATCTTTTTCAAATAATTCTAACATTTTATATCGTGTAGTACTTGGTGAATCAAATTTTGTTCTATCGATTAAATATTTTCTAACCTCATTTTTATAATAAACTAAATCTAATATTACAACAGAACCATTTCTTTTAACAACTATAAGACCACCATTAACATCATTTATTCCATCCCATTTTTGACTAGGAAAGAATCCAAAACTTATTCCTTCTAAGAAATCCCCCAATTTTTTTAATGCAAATGTTTCATCATCAAATTTTGAAGACATTAAGAATAATGACTTTAAATTTTTTGTATCTTTTTCATATGAATTAAGTAAAGCATCTCCAAGATAATTAGGCATATTACTATCAATAAGTTTAAGATTGTACTCAAAATTATCATTTTGAACTTTTACAAAATTAATATCTCCATTTAAACTTCTAATCATTTTTATTCTATCAAGTAATTTAGTCCTTGTATTAATTGAATTGATTTTTTCTATATCATTTTTTGATATTCCATTTACTTCATAAATAAAGTTTGTTTGCATACTAGCATTTAAAATAGTTGCAGGACTACCTAAACTTGATTTAATACTATACTTTAATTCTTTTTCTTCACCAAGTCTATTATCTAAAACTATAGCTTGTAAATCAGCTTTTGAATAAGAAGATGCTTTTAATAAACCATCTGGAGTCATTTTAGATAATATTGCATTAGATCCAGATATTTCAAAAGCACCATTACCATTTATAGAATGAATGATTCCATCAAATATAAGTTTTTTATTAAAGGATATTTCTTCCTTTGAAATAAGTTGTTTGATGTCGTCGTTAAAATATACTTGTACATCCATATTGTTTTCTAGAACATATTTAATAATGTTTTCTTGTTCTTTAACCGATAAATTCTTAACACTATATAGCTCGTTAGTTATTTCTTCTAGATTATCATTTACAATTGTTAAGTTTGGTTCAGATAGCATATGCAAAATTGCATATAATTCTGACCATTCGCCTTTATTCATCGCCATAAAATTCATCCAACCTTTCTATCATATATTTTGCCATTTCATGTATTACAGGAATAGATACTGAATTACCGAATAATTTGTATTGCTGTGTATCACTAATTCCTTCTGGGAAAGAGAAAGTATCAACACCATTTTCAATAAATGCATAATTTATGAAACCTTGTAGTTTTCCCCATTCACGAGGAGTCATATTTCTTATGCCTTCAGTATTAATTGGATTCTTTTTACCAACTATTAAGTTATCATATTCTTTATGATGCTGTCTTACTAAATTTCTTTCTTTTCCAGAACCACCAGTTGCCATAATTGTATTTGAAACTGGATTTTCTCCTTCGTTAACTACTATATAACCAAAACCAGACTTTACTGCAGAATGATTATTTTTATGATTTTTTAATGTTGTTAATAATTTTTCTGACAAATAGTATTTTGGATCTACATTATCGTCCAATAAATCATATAAATTTTTATATATCTTATTATCTGAGTGATCTGGTAAATTAGGAAAACTATAATTATTTGGAATAATATCTCTCCTAAAACCCATTATAAATATTCTTGCTCTTTTTTGGGGAATTCCAAAATCTTTTGTAGTTCTAACTAAATCCTTGGAATTATAAATAGGATTGTCTCCACAAAAATCAACTCCTACAATTTTATAATCCAACTCATCCAAAACTCTTGTAATAACTTTGAACGTATTTCCTTTATCGTGTTTTAACAATCCTTCAACATTTTCTAACATAAATGCTTTTGGTCTTGTTCTTCTAATGATATCTGCAATATCAAAAAATAATGTTCCTCTAGTTTCATCAGCAAATCCTTTTTGAAGACCTGCTATAGAAAAAGCTTGACATGGAAATCCACCTAAAAGAATATCATAATTTGTTTTTTCAACTTTTTCTTTAAATTCTTCTGAGGTAACGTCATTATATGAATCTTCACCATATAGATGTTTATAAGTAAGACATGCATACTTATCTACATCAGCAGATAAAACATTTTTAAATCTACCTGTCATTTCATAACCTTTTCTTATTCCACCCAAACCTGAAAATAAATCTATCGTCTTGTATATCTTACTCATATTTATCACCATTACCTCATAAATAATTATACCATATTTTTAGTGTTTTTTTCTTTACTTTGAAACTCTTTAGATAATTTATTAAAATATATATCTTTGTTTTTTACTTTAGATAATTCTTGTTTAACCATTTCTAATGCAGATGCTGAGAATTTTTGTGTTTTTGTTTTTTTGGAAGTTTTTATAGTTTGATTAAATCTAGGATCATCATACAATCTAAGATGATATAGTACAGTTTGTGCTTGATAATTATTAATATCATTTTCACGTGCAATATCACCAGTGAAATAGGGATAGTCAACATTTACATCTGTTTTTTCTTTTACTTTTACAACATTAGCACTTGATAAAGATCCAATTACCTTTAAAGTTGGATCTCCTCCTGTTTCTACAAATTTACCTGATTCTATAAATTTAACTTCTTTTTTCAAATCATTTAATAAGCTTTCATTAATCATTACTGGAACATTATCCCAATCAATAGTACCAGTGCTTGTGTTTAATACCTGTACATTCTCTGGGCCTTCCTTAATTATTGCATTAAAGTTTTTCATAATATTGTTTCTTTCAATCACTTTAATATCTTCTATAATATTTCTAAGTTCTGCGTAACCAATTATTTCACTTCTACCAGAATATCTATAATAAATAGAACCTTCTTTTAAAATATCAGATTCATTTTTTTTGCATATTACAGGTTTATATTTTAATTCATCAACTTTTATGAATCCTAATTCTTTGCCATCAACAAAAAAAGTATCCATTTCAAAATCTAATATTGTTGACATATCTTCCTTCATAAATTGAACTATTTTTTCTGTATCAATCTTATGAAACTGTGAATTTTTGTCTATTCCTTTAATTGTTCTTGGAGAATTAGTAATTCCAAAAATAATAGCTCCACCACGATTATTTGCAAAAGCCATTAATGTTTTAAAATATTTTGCTAAACTACCAAAATTAAAAGTTTCTTTGTATTCGATTGTTAAACTTTCATTTCTTAATTTTTTTGTATTTCCTATAAAAATATCTTTTTCTGTCATTTATAATTATCCTCCTTGTAATAAAAAAAGAATATCATAAGATATTCAACTACGATAATTATAACATAATTTTAGCTACTTCCACATAGATACGCTAAAAATGACAAATATATGATAAAATATAAGTGGTGATTAAATTGAAAGTATTAACATTACGACAACCTTGGGCAACTTTAGTTTCAGAAGGAATAAAAAGATATGAATTTAGATCTTGGAAAACTAAGTATAGGGGCAAAGTTTTAATTCATGCAGGAACTGGAATAGATAAAGAAGATATGAAAAAATATAAAAATATGAATTTAGAATTTCCATCCAGAAAAATATTAGCTGTCGTTGAAATAGAAGATTGTTTAAAACTAGATGAAAAATTAAATAATAAAATAATATCTGAAAATAATATTGCATA
>CAMVAN010000082.1 GCA_947165475.1 uncultured Caryophanales bacterium
CATCATCCTTAACAATAATATATGTCTTACCACCTAACTCAGTAACACCATACTTATTATAATTCCATAGCATTACCGTTAAAAATATAGCTAATATAACATATGGAACCAAAAGAACCATCCCCAACAACTTTAAAAAATTCTTCACTATCTACACCTCTCTATTCTAAGTATAGCATAGAAATAATTTCTATGCAATTTTTTTTATCACTTTTTTATAATATCTTTTATGTTAATCTGAAACAACAATTCTTCATAACTAACATCACTATTATTAATAGAATCAATAACCCTAATCTTATCAATAATATCCATATAATTAAGATAATTATTCTCTATCTCTTCTAAAGGAATATTATTTTTCATTATAACTTATTCTTTTCTCATGAATCATTTAAAATAGCCTTGATTATTTCCATATATGAAATTATTATATTTTTAAAATTCACATTCAGATACAAATTTCTTTTCCTGTTGTTTCCAACTATTTTGAGCTTTAGTATAATTATTATAACAATTATACATAACCCCGCCATTTATATTTTTATTGTTTCCATTAGACCATATCTTTGGGTCATAAATCCCCATCACATTTTGATACATTGCCATATTCATATTCATATTCTGATTTTGGCCAATTCCTCCAATCATCATCATATTTCTCATATATTGGTTCATCATAATTGGATTAATATTATTTCTATTCATTAAATTGATATTATTATATTGCATAACATAATTTTCATATTGAGTTTTAATGAAATTATTAGTTAATTGTATTGGTTTTTTTATAAAAATATTCTTGACTTTATTATAATGAGAAATAGCTTCACTATCATTAATATAACCAAAATCAGAAAATCTACTTTTTGTAGCATTATTTGATAACTCAGTTTTATTTTCCCCAGTAGAACTAGAATTATACCCAGTATAATAACTATGATTATCAATAGAATATGTAATTGTAAAATCATTACAGCTATTAGGATTATTACTATTATCTTTAACAACTTGTTCCGTATTTTCAAATACCATTTTTTCAGGTAAATATCTTTTTGGTGCAGGCAAAGGAATAGATACTTCTTTCAAACTACCTAATTGCCCTTGTACTAACAAATTCATTTTTTGATAATGATCTAATAAATTAATCCATAATTGATGATTAGATAAAGCCATGGCATTTCCTACCAAAATAAGGCCATATCTAGCCCTTGTTAAAGAAACATTTAACCTCCTAGGGTCATCTAAGAACCCTATTCCATGATGATTATTAGATCTTACACAACTCATTATAATATAATCCTTTTCTCTTCCTTGAAAAGAGTCAACCGATGAGACCTCTATTTCAGTAGAAGCACAATTTTTAAGCATTCGACTAACGATATAGCATCTTTGCCCCTCATATGGTGTTATAATACCTATTTGTTCCGGTTTAACTGTGCATTTTAATAATGATTTGACTATTGTTTCTATAAAATCAGCTTCTTCTCTATTTAAATAGGATGTACCTGATGCACTGAATTCTTCTTTACCTACTATATGGTAGAAAAATGTGGGTTTTTTTACATTTGGCCATGGAAAATTGACGTTGAAATATATTCTATCATCGGATGTTACCCCATTTTGTAAATTACCGTCATAAAATGTATTAGATGGGAATTCACTCAATTTTGGATGCATTCTATATTGAACTTGGAGCATATGTGGTTTTATTTTTAATTTAACTAATCGTTCAAAAAGACTCATTTTTAATCCTGCTTTTGCGGCGTTTTTGCAAAGAACAACAGGCCCTAATTGGCAATGATCTCCTACTATAATAGCATGTTTAGCCCCATGTAATAAAGGTAAAATACATTCAGATTCACATGCTTGAGTTGCTTCATCTATTAATACTATTGGAAATCTGAAATTATTTAATCTTTTATCAAAACTTGATATACATGTGGTGACAACTACTTGGCATTCATTGATAATTTCTTCTTCTGCTTTTTTCTTTAATTTTTTATATTTTTCATGGTCTTTATTTGATAAAACATTTCCTTCTTCTTCTTTTCTTTTTAACATTTCGAAAAATCTTTTATATTCTTTTTTTCCTTCTAATTTTCTTAATTGATTATGCAAAGATAAATGCTCTACTCTTGTACTTATACTTTCTCTACTTTTCGCACAAACTCTCACAACTTTTAATCCAATTTTTTCAATTTTTTCACTTAATTGGTCTGCCGCAATATTACTTGGGGCACAAACTAATACTTTTCCTACATCTAAATTAGCTAAATGATATACAATAGCAGCTGAAGTGACAGTTTTGCCTGTGCCAGGGGGTCCTTGTATTAAAAAAAGAGGGGAATTTATTGCTTTTTCTATTCCTTCTTTTTGACTATGATTTAATTGGGGAAGCCCTTTGACATTTAATTCGTTTGGTATTTTATACTTGAATTTTTTCTCTTCTACACTATGTCCTAGTATTTTTGAATATATATAATTAGATACTGAGCTTTCATCATTAACAAAAGCAAATAATCCATCTAACATTCTTTTAAAAGAAGTACCTTTCCATACAAATTCTATATTATAATTTCCATTTTGGAGAGAACTTGGGTCATAATTTGAAGTATTTTTTTTACTATTATTCCCTGGTTTATGTTGGTCTAGTTCCATAGATATTTCATCATCTAATCCAATTTCAGTTACAAGTCCTTTATAAGATGTTGTTTTATTAGGAATTGTAATTTTCAATTCATCTCCAGGTACTAATTTTATTTCGTTGTCTTCTCTAGGATATTTAAACTTTGCTATAACTTTTTTTCCTTCTTTGAAAAATTTAATATTTATATCTAATTTTTTCTGTGTTTCTTTTAATTTTCTGTCATATTCTTCTTCAGCTGAAATCAAAGGTTCAAATATTTCTAAATAATCTTGTCCATCTTTATAACACAATTTTACACTTTTTAAAAAATTTATTAAAAATTTTGGTTTTTCTTGGCTAGACAAAAGTTTTTCTTTTTCCCATTTTTCTTCAAATTTTGACATTTTTCGAATATTCACTCGTTGTACAATTCTCAATTCACTATCACTTTTAGGCTCTTTGACTATCCAATCCAGTAATTTTTTTTCATTTATTAATGGAGCCCATTTAGTTTTATCAAAATAAGTATCATCAATTTTCCATTTTGTTAAGCATGGATCCCTACATACTATGAATCCATTTCCTCCTTCTTTGGATTCTAGAAATCCTAACAAAAAAATATTTTTACAAGTACAATTATAGCATTGTAAAGTAATTTCACCAACTTGGGATGCTTCACTTAAATATACTTCTTTATGTTTAGATTTAGTTAAATGAAAAATAATATGTGAGGGACTATAAGCATCTAATTTACCATTACAAAACCATTTTTTACACTCTAAACATTGAGCTAAATGAGTTTCTGATGATAATCCACAATAAGCACAAGCAAAATTACTATTTCTATTTTTATTCTCGTTTTCTTCTTCATCTTCTGAATTATTTTCCTTTTCTTTATTAATTACTTCTTCTTCTTGGTTATTATTATCATTATTTTCCTCATTGGGGATTTTAGGTTCGTCGTCATCTTCTGAATCATATTCTAAAAATTGTAAATTGAAATCTTTTGATTTTATGCTACCTGTTTCACTGTTATTATCATCTTTCATTTCTTCATTTTTTTGGTCTTGCATTTTTATTTGAATTATGATATTATTTTTATATATTAAAAGATAAATTATTTAGTTATTAATAAAATAGAATTTATTCAATCAATATAAAATGGGGATTGGGGATTG
>CAMVAN010000083.1 GCA_947165475.1 uncultured Caryophanales bacterium
TATATTTACTAGTTCCGGATATAATATTCATAGAATTTCCTATTACAAAATTCTTTATCATATTTTTATCACCATGACAATTTTATCGAAATATGGAGTATTAATTATAGAAAAGATAAAAATTGTAAAAATTATGTTGTTTTTTGAATATAAATATAAAAATTATAAATAAATAATTCAAAAAAATAATAAAAAAAGACGTTTTTATAAAAAAATAATACTTGGTAGTTGATTTTTGGTAATATGGTTATGCGCGTAAAAAGGTAGTCTACCAAAAATATTAAAGAGAAGGAGAGATATGAACGTGGTAAGAGGTAGAGTTAAGTGGTTTAACAACGAAAAAGGCTATGGCTTTATCGAGTATACTGACAAAGAAGACATATTTGTACATTACTCAGCAATTAACCAAGAAGGTTATAAAACTTTGCAGGAAGGGCAGTATGTAGAGTTCAATCTTTTAGAAACATCTAAGGGATATCAAGCGCTAAATGTTACAGTTGTAAAAACTGAGACTATTAGTTAAGTAGTAATCAAAAAACTATTAAAAAAGATAGTTTTTTTTTAATTTTTGTGATATTATTAAATTACAAAGGAGAGTGATTTGATGCAAGTCAAAATTCGTGGTAATAAAATAGATATTACCGATTCTATGAAGGAGTATGTTAAAGAAAAATTATCTAAATTAGATAAATATTCTTTAGAAGAATTTGAAGCTAATGTTTTAGTAAAAGTTCGTAATTATACTCAAAAAGTAGAAGTTACGATTCCCCTTAAAACGCTTATTTTAAGAGCCGAGGAAGAATCTAGTGATTTTTATTCAGCAGTTGATTTGGTTGTAAACAAACTAGAAAGACAAATCAGAAAGAATAAGACCAAATTGAAAAGAAAAGAAAAATCAGGTATAAAAGAATTAAATATGGATAATATTCTTGATATACCAGAGGAAGAAGAAAAAGAGGTTAAAAGAAAAAAAATAGAGATAAAACCAATGAATATGGAAGAAGCTATCTTACAAATGGAACTACTTGGACATAATTTTTATATGTATAAAGATAGTGATTTAGACAGTATAGCACTTGTTTATAAAAGACGTGATGGTGGATATGGAGTAATTGAAACTGAATAACGTGTGTATAAAAAAGGTAAAATGTATTTTCATTTTCCTTTTTTTTTGATAAAATAGTATTTGTATAAACGGAGGACATTATGAAATTATTAAAAAAGTTATTTGATCATGATTATAAAGAATTAAAAAGATTTGAAGATTTAGCAAATAAAGTAATGGATTTAGAAAGTGAATATGAATCTAAAACGGATGAAGAATTAAAAGCTAAAACAGATGAGTTTAAAGATAGATTATCTAAAGGAGAAACATTAGATGATATATTAGTAGAAGCTTATGCAACTGTTAGAGAAATGGCTTATAGAAAACTTGGAGAAAAAGCTTTTTATGTTCAAATACTTGGTGCTATAGCAATTCATTTTGGTAATATTGCTGAATTAAAAACTGGAGAAGGAAAAACTTTAGTTACGACTTTCCCTGCTTATTTAAATGCTTTAACAGGAGAAGGTGTTCATGTAATTACAGTTAATGATTATTTAACTTCTCGTAATGCTGAATGGATGAGACCTATATATGAAGGATTAGGACTTACTGTTGGTGTAAATGGAAGAGCATTTGAAATGAATCCTGAAGAAAAAAGAGCAGAATATAATAAAGATATTTTATATACAACTAATAATGAATTAGGATTTGATTACTTAAGAGATAATATGGTTGTAAGAAAAGAAAATCGTGTTCAAAGAGGACTTAATTATGCAATTATTGATGAAGTTGACTCTATCTTAATAGATGAAGCTAGAACTCCTTTAATTATCTCTGGAGGAGAAGTTAAAAGTGCTAATTTATATATTGATGCTGATAGATTTGTTAAATCATTAAAGGAAGAAGAAGATTACATTTATGATGAACAAACTAAAGGTGTTACTTTATCAGATGAAGGTAATAAAAAAGCAGAAAAATATTTTCATGTAGATAATTTATATGATATGAATAATGCAGAACTTGTTCATTATATTAATCAAGCATTACGTGCAAATTACTCAATGAAATTAGATGTTGATTATGTTGTTCAAGATGGAGAAGTATTAATAGTAGATCCATTTACAGGACGTATAATGAAAGGACGTCAATGGAGTGATGGTCTTCATCAAGCTGTTGAAGCCAAAGAAGGAGTAAAAATCAATCAAGAAAATAAAACTGTTGCAACTATTACTTTCCAAAATTTATTTAGAATGTATAAAAAACTATCAGGAATGACAGGAACAGCTAAAACAGAAGAAGAAGAATTTAGAAATATCTATAATATGTATGTTATACCTATTCCAACTAATAAACCAGTTGCTAGAATAGATTATCCAGATTTAGTTTTCCCTGGTCAAAAAGGAAAATATAAAGCAATAGTTAAAATCATCAAAGAAAAACATGAAAAAGGACAACCAATTCTTGTAGGTACAATTGCAGTTGAAACAAGTGAACTTATAAGTAATATGTTAACAAAAGCAGGAATTAAACATGAAGTATTAAATGCTAAAAACCATGCAAGAGAAGCTGAAATAATAGCAAGAGCTGGTGAAAAAGGTGCTGTAACTATAGCAACTAATATGGCTGGTCGTGGAACCGATATTAAATTAACAGAAGAAACAAAAGAACTAGGTGGATTATGTGTAATTGGAACTGAAAGACATGAGTCAAGAAGAATTGATAATCAGTTAAGAGGAAGATCTGGTCGTCAAGGAGATCCAGGAGAATCACAATTTTTTGTATCTATGGAAGATGATTTAATGGTTCGATTTGGAACTGATAGAATTAAAACAATGTTAAAAAATATTGGATTCCCAGAAGATCAAGCAATTAGAAGTAAAACATTTACAAGTGCTTTATCAAATGCTCAATCAAGAGTTGAAGGAAATAACTTTGATATAAGAAAACAATTACTAGAATATGATGATGTAATGAATAATCAAAGAGAAGATATGTATGAAAGAAGAAATGAAATATTAGATAATGAATCTATTCATGAAACATCATTAGATACAATTCATTCTTATATTGAGTATTTAGTAGATACACATTATGTA
Source organism: uncultured Caryophanales bacterium (assembly GCA_947165475.1). Classification (GTDB taxonomy): domain Bacteria; phylum Bacillota_I; class Bacilli_A; order RF39; family UBA660; genus UBA3789. The sequence continues at coordinate 3,142 of CAMVAN010000083.1, forward strand.
GATGATAAAATTGAAGGAGAATCATTAAAAGATTTTGTTGATATAGTAAATCATGATTTATTAAAAACAGATATTAAAGCAAGTGATGTAGAAGATAAAACTAGTTCTGAAGCATTAGAATTTGTATTTGAAAAAGTAAAAAAAGAATATGAAGATAAATTATCTAATTTACCTCAAGAAATTGCAAATGAATATGAAAAAGCTATAACATTAAGTGTAATAGATAAATATTGGACAGAAAATATAAACACTTTATCACATTTAAGAGAAGCTGTAATGATGAGAGGTTATGGTGGACAAGATCCTTTAAGAGCTTATACTATAGAAGGGCTTGAAATGTATGAAAATATGTTAGATAAAATAGATAAAGATGTAACCATCTTCTTATTAAATACAGAAATAAGACAACATATTGAAAGAAAAGAAGTAGTAAAAAAACAAATAACTAATGAAAGTGATGATTCAACGACAAGAAAACCAAAAATAAATAA
>CAMVAN010000084.1 GCA_947165475.1 uncultured Caryophanales bacterium
AGAATCTAAATGGGAAGAACCTACTGAAGATGAATACGATGTAATTTATAAAGTAGAAAGATAAAAACAATATTTATGACACTATGACACTATAAATGCTTGAGGAGTATTAACAAACAGTGTGTCATTGTGTCATATAATAATACAATTAAAAGATTTATGATATAATGGTTATATAAAAGGGAAGCGCTAGTACAGGCTTATAATTTATAAGTTTTTGTATTGGCGTTTTTTAGTAGTAAGGAAGTGAAAGTATGTCTAAAAAAATATCAAATAGATTATTAGAAAAATCTTTGTCTGCAGCGTTACTTGCAATTGAATTATATAATAAACCTAATATTGAATATAGAGAAGAAAGTTTTGCAATTTTGATAATAAATGCTTATGAACTATTATTTAAAGCAAAAGTGGTTGAAGATACAGGAAAAATTAATTCAATTTATGAATATGAAAAAAAGAAACTCATTGATAATACTTCTAGTAAAAGAGATTATATTAAGAAAAACAGAATTGGTGAGCCAATGACAAAAGGAATAATTTCTTTGATGAATTCATTAAAAAATCAAAAAAAGATATCATCTAATGTTATTGAAAATATTTTAATGTTGATTGAGATAAGAGATAATTCTATTCATTTCATAAATAGTAATAATGATTTAATGAAATATAAATTATATACTGTTTGTGTTGCAACAATAAAAAATTATTATCATTTAATAGAAAAGTGGTTTTCAAATTTTGAGTTATCAAAATATAATTTTTATATTACACCTATTAACTTTTCAGGAATAGATGAAAATGTAGAAACAGCAAATTTAGATATAGCACAAAAAAATTTCATTAATTATTTAGAAATGGCTGCATCTGGTGCTATTAAGGATGATTTTGATGTTTGTATTAAGACAGAACTAAGATTTACAAAAGTTGAAACTGATGAGGCACTATTATTGAAATATGCACAAGAGGGTAAAAAAGTAAATGTAGAACTATCAGATGAGATTTTTAAAAAAATGTATCCACTTACATATTCGGAAATGTGTGCAAAATTTAAGAAAAAATATGGATTGAAAATTAATAATTTTTTTAATAGAGCAAAAAAAGTTTTGGAACAAAATGAAATATGTTGTAAAGCAAGATATTTAAATCCAAATAAAAAGGGTATTTGTAAAATGTTTTACAATGGAAATTTTATTAATAAGTTATATGAACAAATGGAAAAAGATAAGAATTTAGAATTCTAGATACCAAAACCAGATACTAAATGTCAAAAATTAAGTTATTTTAATAAACTTTAGTAAATTTAAGAAACTGAAAAAGCCTTATTTTATAAGACTTTAACTAATTATTAAATTGTTACGAACTGGTATTTAGATTTCCCCCTGAAGACCATGTCGTGAGACATGGTCACTTTTTATATCCTTATATATCAATGTGTTTAGGAATTCAAGACTTAAAATTTTATAATTTAGGTTCTATTTTAGGTTCTATTTTTTGAAAAAATTAAAAAGATTAGTACAAAGTATTCATTATTTTGACTATATCTTCCATTTTATTTTTGAATAGATGAGAGTATGTGTTTAAGGTCTCATCTATTTTTGTATGTCCTAAATATTTTGCAACTATCATGATATTTGCTCTACTATTGATAATTATTTCTTATTATAACCATTATAAATCTTTAATATATTGAAAAGCAAGGTTAAAAAAGGTGGCAAAAAAAGAGGCGAAAAAAGTGGCAATTTTGTGTACCTAAAAATGTAATTTTGCCTTTATATCATAAAGATTTCCAAATTTTGCTAAACGTTTCTATTCAGAGTAGTGTTCATGAGCGTGTTCAGGTGCATTAATTATTTTTTAAAATTTTTTAGAATCGTTTTTAGGTGATTTATGTAAATCATGGTATAATAAACCTAAATTTATATGGAGGTGTCATATGGAATCTATAGATGTTAATAAGTATGTTGTTTTAGATGTAGAAACTAATGGACTTAATTCAACTTATGATGATTTACTATCTATTTCAATTTATGACCCTTCTGTAGATAGAATGTATAATAGATTTTTGCCTTTGGAATTAAATAAATATGTATTTACAACTGATATTAATGGTATTACTGATGAAATGCTAGATGATAAGGAACCTATTACTCAAAAAGAATTTGATAAATTGATTGATGATTTTAAATTGCATGAAAAGACAATTCTTACTTATGGAAGAATTGATAAAACTTTTATTAATGCTTATTGCAAAAGACATAAAATATCTGGTGTTAATAAGATGAATTTTTATAATTTTAAACATCAAATTATTTCTAGTAGTTTTTCGTCTGGTAATGTTACTAAAGATAATTTATGTAGAATCTTTGGTATTGATAATGTTCAAGATGTTCATTCAGGTGCAAATGACTGTTTATTGGAATGGGAATTATTTAAGAAATTGAATAATAATTATTTAATTGTTACTGGAACTAATGTGTTTGAATTAAATGATAAGTATATCGTTCCAGTTAGTTATTTACAAACATATAATAATTTTAAATATTGTAGAGATATTCCTAAAGTGTTTATAAAAACTAGAATTGTTCGTAAATTTGAAATCAATAATAAGAAAATAACTAGATTTGATACTAATATAAGTGGAATAAGTATTGAACATTTGATAAATACAATGTTAGATGTAACTGAAATTAACTCACTTGATTTTGAATTAAAAAATAAAAAGAACATGAAATATATTGGATCTTTGCCTTCTCCTTTTAATGAAATACCTATTACTTTTAATAGTGATGGTACTATATCATCGGTGTATAAAAGAGATGAAGAATATATTGAATCAGTAAATAAAAGTACTAGACAATTACAAACTCAATTGAATCCATTAATTGAATATATTAGAGCAAAAATATTTAATAATAATTCAATACTGTCTCAAGAACTAATAATTGATAAAGAATCTAATGTTTTCAGTAAGTGTGATTTATCAAATAGTAATGCTGTTTTAGAAATTAAAACAAATTATAGTTTAGATTTTGAAAAAATAAAGCTTCAACTATATTTTGAATCAAATGGTAGACCAACTTATGTATTACACTTTGATTGGAAAAATAGTGAATTTGTTATTACAAAAGTCGATTTTATTAGTGAAGATGATTATAAAGAAAAGAAATCAAAAGAAAGAATTGAAAAAAATACTAAATTATTTCAACAAAAAATAGTTAATCAAGA
>CAMVAN010000085.1 GCA_947165475.1 uncultured Caryophanales bacterium
TTCTTCTTTTATTCCTAGATTATTTAATAGTTGAGCAGCATCTGGTTCAGCGTTCCATCCATCTAAGTCCATGAATTCTGCTTCTAGATTTGCAAGTCGCATTCCATCTTCTTCTGTAAACTCCGTTTGAGCATACATTTTTTCTTTTTCTTCCATAATTTCATATAACTTAGAATTTCCCATTATAACAACATCCATTACCCTTTTATCATCATACTGATAGTGGTCTTGTTTTAATATTGAGATTCTTTCTCCTTTGGAAATAGTAATTTCTCCTGTTGTTGTTTCTAGCTCTCCACTTAATAGTTTTAAAAATGTCGATTTCCCAGAACCATTTGCTCCAATTAATCCATAACAATTACCATTAGTAAATTTTATATTAACATCCTCAAATAAGACTCTTTTTCCAAACTTTAAACTTACATTATTTACTTGTATCATTCTTATTCCTCCTTATAATTTTTTTGTTAGTGTTAAAATGTTATCTATATCATCAGTATACGTAGGAGTATCTAATATATCTTTTAAATATATACAATTTAATACTTCGTCATCTTTTAAGTAAAGTAGCTCAGCTACTTGTTCTATTTTTCCTTTTGATACTTTTAACTTTCTTAAATCTCTTGATATTAAATCTATTAATAATTGTTGAAATAACTTCATATTGATATCTCTTACTTCATCTTCCATTTTAATATATCTTACTGGATCTGATATATATAATTTATCATTAAAAATAGTATTTTGCATATTTAGACCATCTAATAGTATATTCTTTGAACTCAATAATTCTATATCTTTTTCTATTCCTTGAATGTTTTCTAATAATTTTCCTTTAGGTATTTTAGTAATATTACTATTTCCTTTTCTCTTAATGTATAGACTAGTATATCCTTTTAAATTATTCTTTTTATAATCATTTTTATTAAAAACTAAATCAATTGGTAAAATAATATATCTGGATTTTGTATTTATTTTTGAAAGAATCTCTGCTGTTTCTAAATCCATTGGGCATTTATTTTCAGGTGAATTCTTTGTAAATATTTTAAGTATTTTATTGTTTTTCCATTTGTATACTTTTCCAGTTTTTCCACTTTCAATTAATTTTAATTTTCTTATAATATCAGGGGTTATAAATTCATTATTTATTTGATATTTCATATGTCTTTTCTCCTTGTTTTTCTACTATATCATATTTTCTTGATTCTTTCTATTTTTTGTAAAAATTATATACTACTCTAGCAAATTCATATAAAATGATATTACTTTTATTCATTGCAAAACTTTTTCCTATTGCTTTTCCTCCTATTGTTATGGAAGAAACAATTGCAGTTATTAGTAATCCTGTTATTAATAGATCTGTATGAAACTTTGTTACTATAATTGCACAAATCGTTGTTCCGGCTGCTCCAGATATAATTCCGCATATATCTCCTATTACATCACAACAAAAACTTGATACTTTATCTGCATTTTTTTTGAATTTTACTGCAACATTTGCTCCCTTTACTTTTCTTGCTGCCATAGAATGAAATACTTTTTCGTCAGCTGCTGTTACCGCAACTCCTACTATATCAAATAGTATTCCTAAGCCTATAAAAAATAGTGTAATTATTATACCAATATAAATATTAAAGTTAGGTATTGTTAGATTAGCTATAAAAGATAAAATAAAGGATATAGAAAACGATATGATTATTATTGTTATTATCCATTTTTTATCAACTTGTTCTTTTTTTATCTTTTCTCGTTTTTTTGTTTGTTCTACTAAATTTTTAAATTCACTTTTTTGTTTTTTCATTTTTTCACCTATTATTTCAAAAAAAAAGTAGTTAATCTACTTTCAGTCTATTTTAATTGTTTGGCTTTCAATATAATTAACTTTGAGTCTTAGGTCAAGTAGGATTTCCCTGATTTTTACAAACTCGTTACCAAATTTGCGGTTCCCCTTTAAAAAAATCAATATGTCGTCTCCGAAACATACGACTTGATTACCACTTAGTGCCCACTGCAATCCTATATTGAAATACACTCTAGGAGATTTCCTCAACAATTCTTTATTATTAGTTCTTTTTTGCAAAAATCATTTCAAGATGCAGTTCTTATTTATTTGTGGCCGCAAATAAAAAGAAAGATCATCTATCCCAAAATTTTCACTCAAGACAGGCTACACTGCACATAGCTTTCGCCACAATACAGGTTTTATCCAACTTCGTAATAAATCATCAGTAGTAGTCCGTATAGATTTACCACAAGAGTTGGTCTCCACAAATATTGGAACAGAATCCATATGCCATTATGGTTTGCCCAATATTCTTCATCTTCAGCATCCACCCCAAACTGGGCGTAAGAAGCAAACACCAAAGGTTTCATCGATGTGCCCTTTAACGAATTTTTAAGCTCGTCTTCCTAACAAAGAGATCGACTAGAATAATGTGCCATCAATCACTATAATTGTATCATTTTTTTATGTTTTTGTCAATTTATCGAAATTTTCATTTCCTTATATTATACTAGTTTTTCTAGTTTTTATGCATTTTTTAATTTATTTACATACCAATTAATTTTGCTTACCCAAGTATTACTTTCAGCATATCTTGGTCCGATTGTCTCTACTGTTGTTAATCCTCTAGCGTAGTAATTTCTATATAAATTACTAATCATTCCAATTAATCCTTCATCTACTGAATTATATCTTTGATAAGCTCCACATCCAGAACCTTTTTGTCCACCAAAGTTATAGCAATTTCTTGCTATATTACTACATTGATTTTGTCCACAACCTGTTTCATGAAGGATAATTGCACTTGCAATAAATGGATCTACTCCTAATTCAATACATTTTGATGCAATTACCATTCCCTTATTTGTTATATCGTTTTTTAGACTTTTATTTATTTGAGCAGCAAC
>CAMVAN010000086.1 GCA_947165475.1 uncultured Caryophanales bacterium
TTCTAATATTATTAAGGTCAGATAGATCCTTTCCTTCATTTTGAATTAAGAATCTCTCTAAAGTGGTTTTTAGAACTTTTAAGCTTCCTAGTTTAATAGCTGGCAAATAACCTTTTCTAATCAATTCATAAATATAATTCGGGCTAGAATGAAGAATACTAGCAACTTCCTGAACGGTGTATATTAATCTTTCTTCCATTACTTAAACTCCGCTAATAGTCTTTCTATTTCTGCTTCTTCTTCTGGTGATGGAGGATCTTTCTTTGGTTCGTTATAAAACCAATCTGGTAGTTTTTCCTCATTACTATTCTTTTTATTATTATATTTATTATTATAATTAGATGAATAATCAATACTATCTTGATTATTTGATTCATGATCTGATGACCATTTATCCCATATATCATTGACTAAGTGAATTATCCTTTTTTCTCTTTGGTTATCCTTTTCATAAGTACATTTGATTAATCCCATTTTTTCTAGTTTTTTAATATGTCTTGATGCTGTTTCAAGTCTAATATTATACATTTCTGATAGCTTTCTATTTGTTATCCAACAATATCCTTCCTTTCTGCATAATGCTATGATTCGCTCAGCAATCAGTTTTTCTTCTGGTGTAAGTTGTTTTGTTTCATAGATATATTTTGGTACTACCGCATATATCATTAAGTAATCGTTTTCCATAATCTTTCTCCTTTTCTAAATTACTGAACTTCGGCCTCTGTTCACTTCCATTATCTAGGAGATTGATTATATAAACCATGCGAAAAAACTCTACAAATTGTCTTGTAGAGTTCTATATTTACTCCGAAAAAACTCCGGATTAATTTTCAATCGTTACAATGTTCTTACTAATGTATTTTTTTAGTTCTGATACTAAAATAGTATCCATTTTTATTTCATCCATAAGTCCTAATTGCAAAGCCATTTTTATATAAGCGCTTTTCTTTGATCTATAGTATTTATCTTTATGTATTTTAGTTTCAAATATTATTATTTCATCTGTTAGTGGTTTTGGTTTATCATATTCAAAGTTTTTGATAATATATTTTTCTATCTCATCTAAATTATAAAATGAATCTCTTACTCTCATTAATAAATGCTCACATAAGTCTATGGATTTTTTATAATCTTTTTTAGTAAATCTTTTAAAAGATATTTCACTTCCTAATTTAAGATTGTTTTCGTTGATATTTTTTATTTTCAATGAAGAATCTTCAACTATAACAAATTCCAAATCTTCTGTAATTGTATATTTTAAATATTCTTGGTATACTGCTTGTTCAAAAAAATTATCTTGTAGTTGTACAAATATGTTGTGAATGTCTTTCATTACCTCTTTATGATCATATTCTTTTATTATTGCTTCTGATAATGGTCTTTGTACTTCTAATAAGGTTATATCTAATTTTCCTTCTTCATCTCTCGCAATCATCCAAAACCTCCTAACAAAAAAGAGAGAAAAAGACATTAAAGTCAATTTCTCTCATTGAATCCATTAATTAATAAACTAAATTGTTTTCGTGTATAAATTAAAAGTGCTTTATTTCTCATTAGACATCAGCTCCAATTAATTGTCTTCTATAATAACACTTTTTTCTTAAAAATCAAGGTTTTTAGTCTTTAAAAGGTATTTCTTTTGTATCTGGTATATCTAAAGTGTTGGTATAATCTTCAAATTTATCAACTGTATCAGTTTCCATTTTATCAGTTACTCTTACATAGATGTTATATGTAGTCATAATAGAAGAATGTCCTAATCTTTTTGAAACAGCTTTTATATCTGCTCCTTGTTCTATCAGTCTTGTGGCATGTGTATCTCTAAAGTCATGGAATCTGCATGGTATTTTTAATTCATAATTTATTACTTTAAAAGCATGCCTTGTAGTTTCAGTACCTCTATATTGTCCATTAGGCTTAACAAATATTAATTTTGCCTCTGGTAAATTTAGTTCTAGTTCTGCAGGTGCATCAACAATCTTGATTTCTTTCCTTTCTGTATGTGGATTAATTACTTCTTTTTCGTAATGTTTTAAATAAGCATCCCCATAGAATTTAATATATTCTTCTTGTTCTTTTTTATATTCTTTTAATGCTTTAACTAATGTATCTCCTATACCTATAGTTCTATTTGATTGAGGATTCTTACATGTTCCATAATACCATTCTTCTACTGAATGTCCTTTTGTTATTACATATTTTTTAGGTAATTGATGTTGATTCTTTTTTATAATATTTTTGTTTACTGTTAGTGTTTTCTTTTCAAAGTCTATATTATCCCATGTTAAAGCATAACATTCTGATACTCGTAGTCCTGTATAATAAGCAGTTAAGAATGAATAATAGATATATGGTACATCTTTAAATCTTTCTAGTATTATTTCAAATTCTTCTTGAGTAAAAATATGTGCTGGATCTCCTGTTACTACATCATATTTTGGAATATGCACTCTTTCAGCTGGATTATCATTTATAAAATTAACTGTATAACATGCATATTTTAGTGATCCTTTTATTAACTTTAATATTCCTTTTAAATAATGCTTTGAGTAATGCTTTTCTTTATATAGTTTATTAATATAGTTTTGTATTGTATAAGAATCTAGTTGAGTCAATTTATACATTCCTAATTCTGGTTTTAAATGATTCTTAATAATATTTAAGTATGATGCTATCGTTGCATATTTAACATTAAAATAACAATAATTAGTCATCCAGTAGTCTAAAT
>CAMVAN010000087.1 GCA_947165475.1 uncultured Caryophanales bacterium
ATCTTTTTCTCACTACAATTATAATTATACTCAAAAATTAGCACTTGTCAATACAAAGTGCTAATTAATTAATAAAAAAAGTTAGAATTTAAAATTCAACTTTTTTATTTATAAATTGTTATAGTTTCTGCAGTTTTTAAATTTACTGGTAGTGTATCATTGTCTTTATTATCTATGAATGTCTTAGCTATAAAGTCTTGTGGATCATATACATATAATTCACCAAAGTCTTTTATTAAATTTCCATCGAAGTCATATAATGCTGATTGTCTTGTACTTGTGTCCTTATTGGCTATGATTCCATATTTTGTAACTTCTTTTACTGATTTTCCTAATTTTACTGGATCTTTTTCTTGTTCAAAAGATTTGTTCATTACATAATAGTAATATGTTCCAGAAGATACATAATATTTATTATCTTTATATATTGCAGATTTTAATCCCTCACCGGCTGAAACTTCTTTTATCTTATCACCATTATATGAATATATTGATTTATCTTCATCTTTATAGTAATAATTATTATCAATTGCGATGTCATATGTATCAACTTTTAAAACACTTAAATCTTCTTTTATTATCGCATTATCAACTCTAATTGAATTTGGTGTTATCTTAGAATAACATTTAATCCAATTATTAGAATCATTTTTTGGTTTACAAGAACCTTCGTTTATATCTTGGTATTCTATTTTGTTATATTTTCCTGTTTTTATATTATATAAATATGGTACATTTCTATCTTCAATAAAATATATATTTTCTCCTAAGTATGTAACGGAAAATGAACTGCTAGGGTCTGTCCCTAAGTCGTTTTTTATATTTTCTCTTATTACTTTTCCATTAATATCAACAACTTGGAATATATAGCTACTACCATTTTCAAAATCATCTTGTTTAATACCTCTAATTAAATAATTATCAGGAGATATTCCATAATAATAACTTTCAGATGGTTTTGAAGAAATTATTTCTTTTCCTGTTTTATCATAAACTTTTTTTATAAGATTCTCCTATTTGAAATACATACCCATTATCATTTATTTGATAAGCTTGTGATGCTATATTAGGTATATTTCCTTGAACATTACCATCTTTATCAATTACATATGTTGTTCCATCCTTAGCAATTACGACTGCATAATTTTCACTTGTTGTTAAAACAGAATTTACTTCTATTTTTTCTTTTTGGGCATTTTGCCCTTTTTTGCTTTTGAGAGCTTCCGAGAGCACTTGGGAAACCTAGCGGAAGGTATCTAAAAAGATATCTAAATTAATTTTTTAATACTTTTTCGCAATTTTTTAGCAAAGCTATTTTTTATCTTTTTCAAATAGTTCAGTTTTGCATAATTGTTGATAATATTCGTTAGTACTAAACAATTCTTTATGTGTTCCAGAATCTGATATTTTTCCATCTTCTAGTATAAATATTTTATCACAGTTAACTATTGTAGATAACCTGTGAGCTATTATTATAATTGTATAATCTCCTTTTAAGTTATCTATTGCTTTTTGTATTTTTGTTTGAGTTTCATTATCTAAGGCACTTGTTGCTTCATCAAATAAAATTATTCTTGTATTCTGAACTAAGGCTCTTGCTATAGCTAATCTTTGTCTTTGCCCACCCGATAAATTAACTCCACCTTCTCCTACTACAGTATTATATTTATCTGGTAATTCTTCAATATAATCATCTAAACAAGCCAATTTACAAGCTTCTGTTATTTCGTCATCAGTAACATCTTGTTTTACTAATTTTAAATTATCTTTAATGGACATATTAAATATGTATGGATTCTGACTAATAATAGTAATATTACCCCTAATTGATTTTTCATTTAAATTATTTATATCTTTTCCATCAATAAAGATATTTCCTGAATTGATTGTGTATAATTTGTTTAATAAATTAAATATTGTTGTTTTGCCAGACCCACTTTTTCCAACTATACCATAGGTCTTTCCACTATCTATTCTTAAATTTAATCCTTTCAAAACCAAATTTTCATTATACCCAAATTTAACATTTTTAAATTCAAAATTTCCATCTATATTTCCTATTTCATCAGTGCCAAATTTTTCTTTTTTAAATTCTTTATTATTAACTATTGAGAAAACTCTATCTGATGAAATATTAAAGTTTTTACATTCCTCCAACAATTCTGAAACAATATCCATAAAATTTGTTAAAACAGTATTTCTATAATTATAAAGAGCTATAGCAATAGCAACTGTTAATATATTATTTCTTATTAATAAAACTAATAGTAATACTGCTACAAACTCCAATATCATTTTGATATATCCAATAAATAAATTATAATTCATATCTATATTTCTCATCTCAAAATTTTTCTCATTTTGAATTACTATTTTTTCATCAAGATTTTTCATAAAACTTTCTTTTGCATAAAGCATTTTTATATCTCTTGCACCTCTAACAAGTTCACCTGTAAGTCCTGCTACTTTATCACTTTCTTTTCTAAATTCTTTATCTTTTTCTCCAACTTTTTCATTTTTAATATAGTTTAGTATAGTTAAAATTAAGGATGCTACAAAATAATACAAAAACATATGATAGTCTATTATTAATATTGCCACAAAAGAACCTATAGCAGATAAGAATTTAATTATTATTACCATACCATTAGTAAATATTCTAGACATTTTTTCAGTATCATTTGTTAA
>CAMVAN010000088.1 GCA_947165475.1 uncultured Caryophanales bacterium
AAAAAACTAATAATATTATACAATAAAACATAAAATAAGAAAAGAGGAGATGAAATTATGTTAAAAAAAATAATCTTATTTTTATGTTGTTTATTACCTTGGTTTCTTAATAATATAATACCATTAAATTATAATTATTACAAAGAAATAAAATTACCTTTCTTTGCTCCACCAAGTTATTTCTATGGAATTATTTGGCCTATAATATATATCTTAATCGCAATATCAATATATAATATAGTATCATCCCTAAAATGGAAAGAAATACCAAATAATTATAAAGTTATTTTATTAATAAATTATATATTTAATCAAAGTTATACAATCATTTTCTTTGGATTAAAAAACAATTTTCTAGCTTTTATTTCATGCCTAGGAACACTAATAACATCAATATTTTTAAAAGAAGAAACAGCTTTAATGAATAACAAAATATCAAAAATATTAGTTCCTTATATTCTTTTATCTATTTTTGCCACTATATTATCACTGTCAATATATCTTTATAATGTGTAAAGTCTCTTTAAAAAAAAAGAAAAAAAATATATAATTAACTAAGAAGGTGAAAGAAATGATAGAATATGAAAATCTAATATATAAATTAAATGAAATAAAAAATGAAGTAAAAATTAATAAAAATAACAAAATAGAACTATTAAGATTAAAAATGAAAATAAGAAGAATACAAAAGAAATTAGATGATTTAAAAAAAGAAATTCTAGAATCAAGAACAATTAATACAGAAGACTTATTAAAATTCTTAAAAAATGTCTTAAGTAGTTATGGAAAAAATTACTCTCTAAACAAAGCAATAAATATTCCAAATGATCAAGAGAGACAAGAATACTCTTTTATATGTGATAATGATGATCCTATTACAAAAAAATATATTCAAGAAAATATAGGCAATGAAGGTTTAACCTCTATACCTTTTGAAAATGCTGTAATTTTAGAAGGTGAAAAAACAACTATTCTGGATAATCAACTAAGACTAAAGGAAATTTTCAAAGAAAATCCTATTATAAAAAAAGCTTTACAAAAATTAATAACCTTAATTGAAAACAATGAAAAAACGAAAGTTACCGAATTAATGAATCAAGTACTTGAAGACATAAAAAAAGAAAAAAACAAAGGTAGAAGAAGATAATTAACCTTTGTTTTTTCTTAACTCTTCTAGCTTATTTTCAAATTCTACTGGAGGATTAATAGTATAAAATATTTCTCTTCCATCTCTTGGATGATTAAAACGAATAGAATAAGAATGAAGCATTTGCCCAAACTCACTACATTTTCCTCTTCCATATAATGGATCATTCATAACAGGAAATCCTATATATGCCATATGTACACGAATCTGATGAGTTCTTCCAGTATCTAATATACATTCAATATAGGTAGAATTAAAGAACCTTTCTAATACTTTAAAATGAGTAATAGCATCTTTTCCATTATGATCAGTAACAGCCATCTTTTGTCGATTATTTTCATCTCTACCAATAGGCGCATCAATCGTACCTGTTTCATGTTTAATTACTCCTGAAACTATTGCTAAATATTTTCTTTCAATCTCTTTCTTAGAAATCATAGAAGATAACTTATCATGAGCCCACTCATTTTTTGCAACAATCATTAACCCACTTGTATCTTTATCAAGTCTATGAACAATCCCAGGGCGAAAACTCTCTCCACTAGATAGAGAATAACGATATAATAAGGCATTAACCAAAGTTCCAGAATAATGTCCTGGAGCAGGATGAACAACCATTCCACTCTCTTTATTAATAATTAATAAATCATCATCTTCATAAATAATATCTAAAGGAATATCTTCTCCCTGAATATCCATTTCAGCATTCGTTTCTAACTCAATAGAAATTTCATCATTTAATTTGACATGATAAGAATTATTGATAATCTTACCATTTACTTTAATTATACCATCTTTAATAAGTCTTTGTACTCTACTACGCGAATAATCTAATTTAGAAGATAAAAAACTATCTATTCGAATACCATCTTCTTCCGAAACAATAATCAAAAACATCCCCTCCACACAGAACAAATTATATCAAAAAAAAAGGAATATCTCAAGGATATTCCAAATTTACTAATCACTAATTTCAATATATTTCTTTTCAGAAGATTCATCTTCAGGATTAACTTTAGGTACAACCAAATTTAAAATACCATTTTTAAATGAAGCTTTAATTTCATCTACTTTAATATCTTCTCCTACATAGAAACTACGACTACATTCTCCAATAAATCTTTCACGTCTTACATAATTGCTTTTTTCATCTTTCTCCTCGTGATTTGTCTTAGCACTAATAGTAAGATATCCGTTAGTAACATCTATTTTAATATCTTCTTTATTATATCCAGGAAGATCAATATCTAAAGTATAAGCATGTTCATCTTCTTGAATATCCGTTTTCATAATCTGATTTTGCATTTTATCCTTTCCTCTAAAGAAATCATCTCTGAAAAAATCATCATCAAATATTCTTGGCATTAACATCATAAAAATCAACTTCCTTTCATAACTTGTGTTATCATTTTGGTAGCACATTTTCAATTAATACCTGTAGTTTTCCTACTACATCTTAATAGTACCACCTTTTTT